>CAZFLF010000338.1:0-7095 GCA_964519825.1 uncultured Pirellulaceae bacterium
ACCCTGATCGTCAGCCATGACGAGCACAATGTTTGGGCGCGTGGAGGATTCCGCAGCACGAATGGACATTGCGAACGCGATCAGCAGCAAAATGGGCAAGTAAATTCTCATGGTGAGGAATCCATTTTAGGGGCGCGATGGAGTTGCTGAAAACGAGGGTGAGTTGCGGCATCGTGCATAATCCTAATCTTCCCGTCTGGGTCATGGAGAGAGTGGTATCCTTGCTGACGGTATGCATCCACGATTTCCTTGTAGAACGCAGTTTGGTTGTTAGCCATGTCCAACTCCCGTTTTGTTCCGAGCAGCAAAATCTTTTCCAGGTGCAATGCCTGAGCACGTCGGCATTCCATCCACCAGCCAATCAATAACCCGACGATCAGTGTTAACATCATCATTTCGCGTAGCGAAAACCGGAGCATGGCCCGCTCTCTGTCAAGCTGAATTGAATCCTGCATTTCTAGCCAGTCCTTTTTGATAGCGGCTAGTTCTCTTTTCTCGGGAATAACCTTGTGTGACCTGGTCTTTGGCCTGACCCGCGTCGTGAGCGACGACGATATTCGGATGCGACAGTTTGGCGGCCGCTCGTACTTCACGTTCAAGGCGTTTGATGGCCGCTTGGTCCTTGGTCCTTTCAGGTGGCAGCAGCTTGGTCGCTACCAAGCGATCCATCCGTCGATGCTTCGCCTTGAAGACCTGTCCCATTCCGCCGGCGCCGATCGTGCCCAGCAGGACGTATTCTCCTAGCACCAGTGAATCACCCTGTCCCTGAAGGAGTCGCTTGGCCTGAAGACGCCGACCAAGATTGCCCGCAGCAAGTTGGGCCGCTTCTTTACCCGAGTGGCTACGACCTCGAAAGGAACGAGGTCTTAGTCCACGACATTGAGGTAAATTTGGACTGCGGCTGGCAACGTGATGATCCGGAAAGCGCCGACTGGCAATGTGTCTGGGGCCGGATCTTTATCGACGAGCGTGCGTTTCGGATTTGGTTACCCGAGGGTACTCCCTGCCGTTTGAATACGTGGTAACGCTGTCGTGCAATCCATTTGAAGCCATCATGCATCTGGCGCGCGGTCCTTAAGTACCGCAAGGATAAGCAATCCGATGCATGACAAAAAGCCACAAAGACCCCACCATCCACTGCGACCCTTCGCCATAGCATAGTACGCGAGCCCAGCAATCAGTAATGCTGTGCCAATCAAGGTAATGAGAACACCCAAGAGTGCAGTGTTAGTTCCTTGGTTGGCTTGGGCAATTATATTCCCGACAATTTGCAGAATGATCCCCGGCACGCCCAGTGCGAGGCTGATGTTGTTGTATCGCTTGATCATATCGGATGGTGCTCCTCGTTTGGCATAACATAGTGCGATCTATCCGGCATTACTCAGTCGGATAGAGATCATGGGCTGAGTCGACTGTGCTGGGGCCGTGCGTCTGCGGATTCATTTTCCGCCACATTTTCCGTCGCACAGTTTACCGGCTCGGGAATGCCTGTGGCAACTGGATCGAATGCTGCGGAGAGGCACCGACAAGCATGCTACGTGCGGGAGGTACGGTGGCGCGCAGCGCCTTCCGCTGCACCCGGTTGGGCGTCACTTTCGCCGGATGCCGCCGCGTTCCGTCTCCTCCACCAGCGCCTGACTGACAATACACTGCTACACACAGCCAGCCCGCTCGCCAAATTAACCAGAAACACCGGCACTGGGTGGCCGTAGATGCCTGGAACACCGAAGGCGAAACACAACCCGTCAATGACTGCGACCGGGGCAAGGATGAGGGAGCTTGGGGCGCAAATGGCGCGGGGCAAACTGCAACTGGATCGGGTGCTGCGGAGCGGTCCCAGAGCACGACCCGTGTTTGGAAGTGCGTGCTGACCTCCCGCATCTTCGCGCGGTGGGCGAAGTTGGCGAGGATCACCGATTCTTTGAGATTTGCCCATTTATGTGCAACGTCATGCCCTTCATAATCACCCGAACCGCGCAGCCTGTAAATGCGATCTCAAATCCCCCCAAGACCGATAGGATGAACACAGGAATAGGAAAATGGCAGGACATTCTACCGATCGAATCACAATCCATTGTCCGACGTGCCAGAAGCGCTTTTTGGTTGATGCCAAACTGGTTGGTCGCGAAGTGAAATGCGCCGCGTGCCAATCTCGGTTTCGCGTCACACAACTCGCAAAGCCGCCCACCAGTGTCGTCCGGAGCGAGTCTGTTACGGCGGCGGCCAAGGACGCTTCCGAAAATGGTTGGCAGGACAAGGTCTATCAGTGGGGACTTGGGTTAATTGCTCTCGGACTCGTGGGACTTATTTTGCCAGCGTTTGGTTTACAACTGGCGCGACTTCGCGCGCTGGGTGAGGCTCAATGGATGGTACTTGTGGTCGTGGTTATCGCCGGTTGCGCAGCAGTGCTCTGGTCGCGTCGCCAACGGCCAAAACTCGGAATCATGATCGCCGGCGGCGCACTGACTGCAATGCTCCTGTTCGCGTATCTAGGTTTTTGGCGGGATGCAGTTGACTCGCCGACGGCTCAAGATACTGCTTCCACCTCCCAGACCAGCTCTCCGTCCGCGGAAATCAAACAGCTCGCGGTCACATTTGAGAACGTGAAATCCTTTGATGACTTTCCCCTATTGTTTGAATTGTTGAAGGATGCTGTCCCTGAGGCCACCAACAGCGGATCCCAGCTGCAAGGGAAGCCAGATCCCAAAACCGGCAAGATGGTTGCCGCCTCTCAGCGATTCACCATCGGCCCCGTGGCACAACTCGATGCCGTGTTGAGCCGCATTCAATTCGGCAAAGCAACTCTGCAAAGCGGCAACAAATTAGTGGTCGATGTCACTTATCCACTGCCGCCTCACGCCGCATCGATCCAACATCGTTTGGAGTACGGCCGGCAACAACTCCGTTCGGGTGATCCGCAGCGACAAGCCGCCGGACTCCGACTGCTGGAATCGCTCGATCCATTGGATCGACGCGAGGAAATTGCGGCGGAACTGGTCGCCATGCTGACTCGCCCCAATCCGCCATTCGGCCTGACACAATGTCTCTTGAAGTGGGGAACGCCTAAACAGGTCCCCGAAATCGCCGCTTTGCTCGACTCTGAGAGTGCAAACCATAATGAATTGCTGCTGATCCTGAGCACTATTTCGCCGGACGATGCGGTTCGCCAAGCGGTTAAGTTGATGCCCAAGCACGCGTCGCTCGCGGAACATACGCTGCAGCAACTCGGACCTCGTTCGGAAGGACCGGTTGTTACGTTGTTGACCAATTCGGACGAAAACGTCCGGGTTGCCGCATGCCGGATTCTGCTGGTGGTCGGCACAACCACTTGCATCGAGCCCTTGGAAAAACTCCGGACCGATACCTCCCCGCAAGTCGCCGCGGAGGCGCAGCGAGCCGTCGAAGTCATCCGCGAACGTATGCAAAAGTCGGCTGCTGAGTCCAAAGGTAAATAACGTGCATGCCTGGCTGGTGAACCGCGATGACCCAAGCGGTGTCGCTCGCGCCTACTCGGTCAGTTTCGATGCGGCCGCTGAAGTGCGCACCGACCAACAGAAGTGCGGCAACCACGGCAAAGACGGTGGCTAACCAGAACATTTTGTGATGCGTTGTCCACACCCGGTACAATGCCTGCATGTCACGCGGCGAAACCAATGTGAAGCTGTGGCGGAGCAACTGATGTTGGAGTGGCTCTTTCCTCCGTCTTGCCCTTGCGATCCGGCCGCCAAGGCATGGGTGGAAGAACGGCTTCAATGGCTCAGCGAAGAGTTCGACGATCATGCCTTCAACGGCCGACCACTCGTGCTGCCGACGCCAAAGTTCTTTCCCGATCCGTATGATGGATCGAAACAGTCCGTCCGCACGTTGTTGGACCGTGTTTGTGAATTCATGGATGTCGTCCCGGCGCTTGTTTCCTTGAGGTTCGTCTCCGATGCCGGCAAGATTTGGCTGGTTAACGAATCTGGCCAGTATCTTCCCCACGCCGCAGGAACCTATGAAGAGGGCAACCGCAAGTTCATCATCCGCATCGACAAGTCCGGGCTTGGCGAGCCGATGGGATTGGTCGGCACTATTGCGCACGAGTTGGCGCATGTCCGGTTGTTGGGCGAAGGGCGGGTTGCGGGGGATGTCTACGACAACGAGTTGCTGACTGACCTTACCGTGGTGTTCTTCGGTCTCGGCATCTTCCTGGCCAACACGCCGCGTAACTGGGACAGCCAGTACACGAAGTGGCCGGACACCGACCTGCACAAGCCCGAGTATATGACGCGGCCTATGTTCGCCTATGCTTTGGCACACTTGGCGTGGTTCCGAGGTGAGCAGAGTCCGGCTTGGGCCACGCACTTACATTGGAACGCTCGGCCGGACTTCAAGCAGGCGATTCGGTTTCTCTTCAAGAAGGGTGAATCTGCATACAAACCACCGCGGCTGCGATCGCGCGCAGGGGCGTAGTTGCAATCGGAAATGCGAGATCAGAAATGGGACACATGTCCGCGTGAACAAATGATGGACGTGTCCCGATGCACACGGCATACTGCGGGCCGTTTCCCACAAAGCCGGTCGTGGTTGACCCGCCCGGTGCGACGGTGTTTGCACGAGGGATTTGCCGTGCGGTTGTTCGTTGTCATAGGACTTTGCGTTCAAATAACGCCTGGCGTACTTTTTTTGTTTTTTAATAATGCGCGCAAGAATACGTCAATCGGCTAAACAACAATTTGCAGAGCGTGTTGGCCAACGCGGATCGGTTGTGTGATCTGTAATCGGTGATAGAATCGACGACGTTGGCGCTAATGCCAAGAGATTCGGAAGACTAGATAAAGAGCAGCCCGGCGTGCCGGGAGTCTCGTTACAGAGTAAGCCGATGTCGTGGACCCGTCTGGGCCCCGACGTCGGCTTTTTTTTGATCCGTGGGCGTGTAATCCGGAGGTTCCGCTCCATGACTGAACTCGATGAACGACACGGTCGCGGCTTTGCGCGCACGAATCGATGTCAGTTGCGTCACGCCATTGCGGCAAAACAGTACACCAAAATGGTCAGATAACTTATTCACCTGTCTTAGAACGGTGCGACATGAACGTTGAGATGGCATGGATTCGCCAGGCACGCCAAGTTTTGCAATCCGAGGCGCACTTGTTCCGAGTACGGCCCTGGAGGTACTGGCTTGACTTTACCGTGAGCATCACGCTGGCTTACTCGACGGCGAGCATCTTCCTCCTTTGGCAGCTAGGTTCCTGGCCGCAGTTCGTCGCTTATCCATTCGCAGTGTTCTGGCTCTACCGACTGGGCTCGCTGGTGCACGAAGTGGCCCACCTCCCACAGCATGAAATGCGGGTCTTCAAGGTTGTGTGGAATCTGGCTGTGGGAGTAATGACCCTCGCACCGTCGCCGTTCTTCACGCGTCACCATCGCGATCATCACAGTCAGTCGATTTACGGCACGCCGGAAGACCCAGAATACATTGTCAACGTCTTCCGCCCTGGCAGCCTGCTGAGCATCATCGCCTATGTCCTGTTGATCGCGTTTTTTCCGCTCATTGTTTTCTGCCGGTTCCTGCTGACACCACTGACTTACCTTCATCCTTCGTTACGTGAATGGACGTTGACTCATGCCTCAGCACTCACGATGAATTGGCGATATGTGCGCCGACTGAGCCCGTGGGATCGCTGGCCGATGACGATCGTCGAGTGGCTCTGCTGCGTGAGAGCGTCGGCGATGCTTGGGGTAATTATCTTGGGTTTGTCACACTGGACCCGCCTACCGCTGCTGTATTCACTGGCAATTGGCGTTTTGACGCTTAATCAGTTGCGGCTGCTGGCGGATCATCATTTTGGAAGCAGCGGACTTCATTTATCGCTACCAGACCACATCCGCGATTCGTGCAATTACACAGGTAAAGATCCCTTAACTTGTCTGCTGTTTCCCTTTTCAATCCGGTACCACGCTCTTCACCACCTGTTTCCATCGCTCCCCTATCACAATCTTTCTACGGCTCACTCGCGACTACTGGATCGATTGCCGCCCCTCTCACCTTATCGAGAACTGGACCAAGTCAGTTGGTGGTCGGTCGCCAGCCGAACGTTGCTGGGAAGTCGCAATGTTCCGGGTAGTTCTCGCAAGGCTCTGCTATCGGAGGGCGCGGAGATTGACGAGGGCAAAGTGAGCGGGCGTCTTTGATGCTGTACGAGTTGAAGACAGATCCGCACGATGCGCAGCACGCTGGACTGGATTGCGGACAGAGCAAATCCGATGGATTAGACTGTCCCACTACCAATGACCGATATTAGGACGAGGGATTTGCCGTGCGGTTGTGCGTTGTCATAGGGCTTTGTCTCACTGCGGTGCCGGCCTTGGCTCAGGACCAGACGGCTGACACCGCGACCTTCTTCGAGACGAAGATCCGCCCGGTGCTGGTGGGCAGGTGCTCCAAGTGCCACGGCGCCCAGAAGGCCGCGAGCGGGCTGCGCGTCGATTCGCGTGAGGCGCTGATCAAAGGGGGCAAGCATGGGCCCGCTGTTGTGGTCGGCGATCCGGAGCGGAGTCTCCTGGTCCACGCGGTCCGCTACGAGGGGGACCGCAAGATGCCGCCGGACAAGCAGCTCTCGGCCGAGGTCGTGGCCGACTTGGAACGCTGGCTCGCGCAAGGCGCTTTCTGGCCGGAAGCCTCCATCACAAACACCGCACTCGACGCCGGCGACCATTGGGCCTTTAAGCCAGTCCGTTCTGTGAACATACCTGTCCCCTCCCGCGAGGATCTCGAGCCATCTGGCTGGGCCGCTCAACCGGTCGACTCCTTTATATTGGGCGAGTTGCACCGGCACGGGTTACAACCGAATGAGCCCGCCGACAAGCCGACGTTGCTGCGCCGTGCCACTTTCGATCTTGTAGGACTGCCGCCGACGCCCGAAGACGTCGAAGCATTTCTCGCCGACGAATCCCCCACGGCCTTTGTCAAAGTCGTCGACCGATTGCTCGCATCGCCTCATTACGGCCAGCGCTGGGGCCGGCACTGGCTCGACCTGGTCCGTTACACCGACGAATTCGACGAGTCGTGGCGCTATCGGGATTGGGTCGTCAACGCCTTCAACGCCGATTTTC
>CAZFLF010000339.1:0-7080 GCA_964519825.1 uncultured Pirellulaceae bacterium
TTGAGGCGGAAAGGTCAAATCAATAGGGTCCAGAAAATCGCTGGTTCACGGGCTTCTGAAAAAAATGGGAGGGGCCCTCGCAGAACCCGGCGTCAACGCCGGGCCGAATACGCTTCGCGACAAAGGGCCGTAAACGGCCCTAGAGCGCTTCCAAGATCACCGGCAGCCGTTCGCGTGCTTGAGGCCGAGAGCGCAGGAGAGCGCACACCCGGCTTTCCTTCGCATGCGAGTCAGACTTTAATCCCGGAGTGAAGCTTATTTCAATGCAAACGTCGCAGTGACCATCACTTGAAAAGTTACCATTCCAGGCTGCGCCACAAGGCCCTCGTCCTCGTTTCCTTGTTCGTCGTTGGAAGCCCGTTGCTGAGCCATCAGCATTTGCATGGCGTAGGCATTGCCCATTCCGTAATTGGTCGCCTCATTTGCTTGGGAAGTCGTGCCGTTGATCGACGACAAGTTGCCCAGGTGGGCGCCTGCAGCGGCGGCCAGCTTCTCGGCTTGCCGTTTGGCCTTCTCGAATGCCTCGGCTAATGCCTTTTCGCGTTCCTGCTCCGACACTCGGGCGACATATGCGAATTGGGGCACGCCGGGTTTTGGTTGGTTTTCATCGTAACCATATTGCGTGGACATCTGCGCCAACTCCTCCTGCAATTCGGTTTCTTCCGGCGTCAACTTCTTAGGCTCTTTGAGCCCGGCCAGGTCTGCCGCCTCGACTTTGTTTTGTAATTCATCGGCGAAAGTCAGCAGTTCTTCAGGCGTCTTTGCGGTCAGAGGCCACTCGGCCGTTACGGTGGATGATATCGAGACCGTTTTGGCCGTCGCCACAGCTTTGGGCGCGCGACCACTGGCTCGCATCTGTTGGATCATCACACGCTGCATCTGACGTTGCTGATCGGACTCGCCCGCGGTCAGACTAGGATCCGAGACAACGATCGATTCCTTTTTCGCTCCGAGTGACTGCAGCTGTA
The DNA here is from genome assembly GCA_964519825.1 of uncultured Pirellulaceae bacterium. GTDB lineage: Bacteria > Planctomycetota > Planctomycetia > Pirellulales > Pirellulaceae > CAZFLF01. Next base: position 969 of record CAZFLF010000339.1, read on the forward strand.
ACACGGCGGCCTCACGCCGATCTTTCAGCTTGTTCATGGCTTCTTTGACTGTTTTCCCTTTGCCTTCCAGTTGCACGGTCATGCGGACAAGTACCGGCTTCTGTTTGACTGTTGCGGAACCGATTCCCGAAACCGTGCCGGGCTCCGCATTAATTTGCGCCCGCCCCACTACTGGGAGCAGCCACGAGAACAACACACACACCAGCAAACACCGTGAAATTTGGTACGACATGAACCAACTCCTGAAATGCAAAGTGATCGTTACTGTAAATTTGCGACGCCGACTTCGTCCCGGATTTGTTTGCGAAATGTCAGGATCTCTGGTCCGTTCATGCCGCGAATCGTCCAGTAGAATTCCCCTTTCTCATGCTGGTTGAGCCGGCCATAGATCTGTTTTAGTGCAGCAATATGCTGTGAGTCGTCCACAGCCGAAATCGCGCGATACACCAGACGGTCCAACTCATCGGATGGTGATTGCGATCGCCAATAGCCCAGCAGCGGTCCGAGTCCCTCGGGCTCACCAAACAGCGCCAGCAGATAACCAGCGTAGGCAGCAGTTTCGCGGTCCGGATGATCGAGAAGCGGTCTGACATGATCGGCCGTGAGCTTACGTGGCGGCGTGGGAACGATGGGTTGTCCGGAAGTGATCGAACGAAAGGTGCCGTCATCCTCGACCTGGAGCATGAAACCGGCACTCGCCAATCTGGCCAGCGACGACGGCCCCACTGCAAGAAACTTGAGCGCGATGGTCCGGCGAGGTGCATCAGTTCCGGCGAGCGCTTCGATGGCGGTCTCGACGCGTTCGGAATTGGTCTGAGCGGCAAGCGCGACGATGAAGGCATCGCGCCGGAGCGATTCCTCCAAGGCCGGGTCGTCCATGGTTTGCTTCGCCGCCGCCAGCGCCTGGTCAGGCGCCGCGAACAGCAACAGGTCCAGCGCAGCCAAACGCTTGCGGGGCGAACTTGCCGCAACATGGGGTGCCACCGCGGCCGCCATGCGTTTTTTCATCGCGGCAGTGATGGACGTACGGTCGTAATAGCGATTCCCCATAAACGAGCTGTGCAGCCCGCTTTGCACCGCATCCCCCATCGACTGCGTTACCTCCGCACGATCCAGCACACGAAAGTACAATTCGCCGGCTCGTATGTCGGGAATCCCGTTCATCGCTTGCAATAGTGATGTCCGCTCGGTTTCGTTCTGCGCCAAGTCGAACAATTTCCAGAACATTTCGACGCGACGATCCCACACCAACCAATTGAGGACTCCGGTCGATTGGAAAAATAGTGACGACTTTTCGGGTGCCGACGCGAGCACCACGGGCAAGGCCTGTTCCGCGCGATTCAACGGCACGAGCGCCAATGCCGCAGCCAAACGCTCTTCAGTCTCGGCGGCACCTAGCATCTTCTCCAGCGGCTCAACGAGTTCGCTCATCCATTCGGCTCGATGTTTACCCGAGTAGAGTTCGGTCAACCACAGATCTAACGCTGGCTTGGGCTCTCCGGCAGGCTCGTTGTCAGCAGCGTCAGTCGGAGGAGGCACGGTAGTCGGGGGTGGCTCAACCGGTTCAGCATCCGTCCGAGGAGTCGCCGGCCGGTCCGGCGTCGTTGCCGGAGGGTTGGCGTTTTTCTCCTGTGCTGACGACGGCTCTTCCACTGTTGGAGGAGGTGCGCTCTTTTCCTCAGACAAAGTGCCTCCAACCTTCTTCGTCACTCCAAAAAAGCTCTTCAACAGCAGCGACGCGATCCCTGGGTCTGCCTCTTCCATCAGTACAGTGGCTGCGGAAGTGCGCACCGTGATGTGAGCACCGAAGGGATCGATGGAGCCAAAGCCTTGGGCCGAAGGATTTGGACGCCCGACTCCCAGCATCTCTAACACAGAATTCGCCGCGGCAGTGCGGACTCGCGATTGCTCGTCGCGGAAAGCGGCGATCATTACATCCTTTACATGCTCAGGATCTGTCTTCGATAACCCTCGAATCGCTGCCGCCCGGACAGCTGGGTTCTTTTGTCGGAAAAACTCTTGCAAGTGCGGTACAGCGGCCTCGCGCATCACCGACCCGTTCGCCAAGATGTCGACAATGTCGGACGCGAGCTGCGGGTGCGACGACGCGGCTTTGACCAACGGCTCGACCGCATGCTTGGCATTCACATTTTTCAAACCGACCAAAGCTCGGCTGACGACAAACGCGTCGGGATCGGTCAGTCGTTTCAGCAAGGCGTCGTAAATCTCTGGCGCGTTCTCCGGAGCGTTGCCGTAACGAGCATTTTCGAGAGTCGACCCGAGTGCCTCGGCCGCCTCAGCTCGAATTTGCCAGCTGTCGTGCTCCAACAACGGCATCAGGTCATTGACCGCCTTCGGGCTTTTCGTTTCCCGAAAATATCGAATCGCGTGAACGATCAGGTCGACGTCCTGTTCCTTCTTGACGTATGCCGCCACCTTGTCCACCATCTCCGTGGCCTTGTCTTCGGCCAGCTGTTTCAGGACGGCAGCGCGGACGTTCGGTTCCGGGTCATTCAGCAGCTCGACCAGCGCCGCCGTCGCATGTTCGCCCCCCACATGTCGCAATCCTCGGAGACTGATTTCCCGTACAAGCGGGTCGGGGTCGCCGAATAGCGCCAGCAGCAGCGGTTGTTGTTCCGCTGTCGCCATGATTGCCAGGTCCTCCGCCGCCAAGTGACGCACTTCCGCGTCGGTGTCGGCCAATCGCTCTAAGCCGCCGGGCCAAGCCAGCACTAATCCATCGTTGGCAACCAATCGGTACCGCAGCGTCAAGAGCCGCTCACGCTGATCATCGGTCGATGCGTCACGGAGTCGCAAAAGGACCTCGGGTAACAATGATCGCCCCAAGCGCGCGAGGCGTTCGCGAACGGCGGCGGCCTCGGCGGGATCAACCTTCACCAACTGATCAAGGTCATGCCGGGCCGACTGGAGCTGTTCCTCTGTCAGTTTCTCGGGAATCCCTGGGACCGGCAGCGCATCGATCCGTGTCAACCACTCGTCCAATACGGCGAATTGCTGCTCGGTCAAAGTTTCCGGACGCCACGGATCGAGCGCTCCGAGTGGTGCGTGCCACTGATTCAGTATTTCGCAGGCCGTCAGCCGTGCCGACAAATTACCTTCGCGTAACGCGTTGGCCACACCTCCCGCTGCTACCTTGGGAAACGGAAGAAGCCGCCGAATCGCAGCTTCACGCACCGTCGCGTCACGCTCGCTGAACTGACGGACAATGCGCACGACCTCCACGAGGCTCGGTTCATGTCCAGCCAGCAACACCTCGTCAGGTGCCTGAGCAGCTAGTTCACGGTGTTGCTGCAACCATTCGACTAACTTACTGGCATCCAAATAACCGTCTTGAGACGCGATCAGACGACCGCGTGGCGTCAGCACTCGTAACGCAGGTATGGGACCAACGGCTAGCCGCTGCGACTCGTCGGGTGACTTATCGACATCCAATTCCACCAGGGTCCACTGCGCCAGCTCAGTCTGGACAGGCGGCTTAGCAATCTCTTCGTCCAACTTCCTGCACCATGGACACGATTCGCTACCGAAGCGGACCAAGATTGGCCTCTTGTGCGACAGAGCATCCTGTTGGGCGGCATTCAGATCGGCGAGCCATGGGCGCTGTGGTACTTGAGCCTGCGCCAGAAATGCAGTCGATAACACGATGGCCAGGACGGCCAGAAGTAAGACTCGACGCGGCTTTCGCGGTGTTTTGCTGGGGCGTCGCTTAGGCTCCGCCGCCAGCCACCCGATCGCGTTTGCCAAATTCATTGTGAGCACCCATGACTTTCATTTGAGCTTTTCGCCATGTTTGATTTCGAGCCAATAGTCCGCGACCGAGAATTGTGGGCTGTTCTCGCGATCGTGACATCGGTCGCAGCGGTTGAGTGCTTGACCAAAATAGGCCGTCCGAACGTGCGGATCTCGAACGTGAGCTTTCGATGGTCCGTGGCAGGCTTCGCAACCAACACTGGTGCGCTGCGGACTGCGTTTAAGCGAAACGAATCCGCCTGGCAATCCGAAGCCGGTAGAGTGGCACTGCTGACAATAGGCATCCACCTCGGCCCCAGTACGGGTCAGCGACTGCCAGGCCTGGGCGTGCCCGGACGACTCCCAACGGCTGCAATCCCCGGCGTGACAATCGCGGCAACTGTCGGTGCCCACGAGTTGAAAATCAGTCGGCATCGTGCCAGCGAAGGTAGGCAAGAAAGGAGTCTGATCCGCGGCGAGATCGCGCTCAGACAACCGTCGATAAAAGTCCCGCAGATTTGCTTGTTGTTGGACGTCATCCTGCCATGACCCATCCATCTCGATAATATTTCCTTGCCAAGTACTGGATCCGTCGGCTGGGGCCTGCAACCGGGCCAGAAATTTTCCTTTGTTGGTGGCGGATGCGATTAAGGTTGGCCCGAAACGACGCGGGGCGATGCTTTGTCCAGTTGGCCCGCCAACAATGACATCGGCCTCGGGAAGTTCTGATGCAAGATTCGCGAGCTCCTCCTCGGACAGATAGGCCAGCACGACGAGCGTGTCGTAATCTCCCACCGCTCCATGCAGTGTTTCCAGAATGGCTGCGCGCGGCGGATCAATCTGCACTCCGGAGATCGGTTGCCGGTCGGATAGGACACCGACCAGCGCAACGCGCCGCCCGGCACTGACGACGATGCGCAGTGGTTCGCCGATTGGCTTGCCTTCCGGATCGTGTACGTTGCACGAGATCAGCGGGACGTGGAGCTTGGACTTCAAATCGCCGAGAAGCGTCGGTCCAAGACGTGCTTCGCCAGCGCCAATGTTGTGGGCCTGGATATCCATCGACAACTCGCCTCTCAAGATGGCCTCGAATTTTTCGCGATCGTAGTCCGAGGTTCCGTTCAAGGCTCCGCCGACGTCGACATAAATAACATCGGACTCATTCCGGACGCTGTTCACGTAGGTACCACGCCGCAATAAACCTCCCGACTGATTCGAAGTGCATCCGCAGGGGACAATCCAACCGGCCGTATCGCCGCTGACAATCAAAACCAGCGGCTTTTTTTGTTCCACGCGTCCGTTGCGACAACCCGTGCACAGCGACAGCACGAGCAAAGCGAGCATCGAACCATGCGACCAAGAACCAGACATGAAGGATATAATCCGCTGTAATTCCGCTCGCAATTGTAGGACGGGCACTCTTGCCCGTCTCTTAATCGATCGGTGACGGGCAGGAGTGCCTGTCCTACATCTGCTAAACAGTTCCGGATTTAATACGTCAGCGTATAAGCCAGAATATTCACGTTTACTTCAATGGCGTTCGTAATCTCGTTGCCGCCACAACAGCAACAGCCTTGTGTGTGAGCCGTATCGTTCAGACCATCTTGCGAATAAAGCACCACCAGGCGGCCGGCAAGCATGATTCCTTCGAGCGGACGGGGTTGACCGTGCTTTCCCTTCAGTTCGGTCACGTCAGAAACGGTGTGAAAGACCGGATGGTCCATACTCAGTGGACGCAGCGGATGTTCCGCGAAAACCGTAGCCATCTCTCGTCGAAATGCCCGGTCCCACTCCTGGGATGAACAGCCCGCTGATGCGAGCAGGAATCCGCCGCGCTCGACATATTCGCGGAGGTTTTCCCGTTCGCTATCGGGCAAAGCAAAATCCCCCTCGCCTGTCATGATCAGCAACGGATAGCCGTAGATCTCCTGGCTACCGAGCTTCACAGCGTGAAATCGCCGGCTGGTGGAGATGGCAGTCTTCTTCTCCGCTTCGATCAAGAAGTGATCCGCAAAACACTGACTACTCTTGACACCTGCATACACGAGGTTGGCAACCTGTACGACGCTGTCTGGCTCGCCACCGACTTGTTTCTGATCAGGGACCAACGACGCAGCCTGTTTCTTTGTCTCGCCGTTCGGCGGTTTATCCGCGGCAAAAGCCAGCTGGAGGGCCAAGCCCGCAATGCTTATCGCAACGAAGCCGCAACTGATTCGGCGAGCGGTGTGCATTAGTCCGCTGAGAGGAAGGGGATTCGAACTCTGAGCTACTGCTCTGTCACACCTAAGAATTGGGGTTCGGTTGTTGATCGTAACCCGAAGAGCTTGAGAGTTTTTTGTCTACCGACACTCCTTTCAGTTCC
>CAZFLF010000340.1:0-7077 GCA_964519825.1 uncultured Pirellulaceae bacterium
CCGGTAGCGCGCCCACTGGTAGCGGCGGCGACAGCCGTGCCCGCTGCGAATCCAGCAGGTGGAGCAACTTCGCCCGCTCGTCATTCTCCTTCTTCAGCGACTTGCATTCGGCTGTATATTCGGCTGACTGTTCCACAACGTCCGCTACTGCCGTCACATCCCGTGTTTCGCCCAACGCCTCCAAGTCGGCGACATTCTGCCGGCTGGCCGCTCGCGATTCGCCGCGGCGAGTTTCCAACTTCGTCCATTCTTCGTTTAGTTCCGCGCGCCGGCGGTACAGTTCGTCAATCGCATGAGACGTGGCAGCAGCGAGCGAAAAGGATCGCAAATTCTCGAGCGTCCAACCGGGACGCAGCCGGCCGACTTCGGATACGATCTCCTCCTGCAGTTTCTCCTGCTCTTCGCGCCGCAGCGGCAAATCACGTCGCGCATCGGCCACCGACTGGATCAGACGATTACAGTCTTCGATTTCGGCTCGTAAGGGCAATAGCGTCTTATCGAGCTGCAGCGTCGCGAGTTGCTCGCCCGCCTCGGACAACTCGCGATTCACTGCGGCGATTTCCCGTGTCAGCCTCTGGATTGCATCGGTGGCGGTGATGAATTGGTGTTCCGCGTCACGTGGAAAGGCGGCGGGGACAATCAGTGTCTGCCGTTCCACTCGCAGCGTCTGGAGCTTTAACCAGCGCGGCAGTGCATTTGCGAGTCGTTCGGCGCGGGCATGCTTGCGTCGCAGTTCGGTCAATTCCGCAGTCAATCGATCGGCTTCGGCCTGAGCGTCTTTCCAATTCCGTTCGCGTTGCTCATAGTCGTCGGAGCGAATGGACTTGTGCTTGATCTCGCCTGCCAATTTCCTTAGCTCGGAGGACAGCGCGTTGATCGACGGCTTGCTGGCGGACGGTCTGAACAGGTTGCCTGCTTCCGTCTCCAACTCGTTCAACAGTGATTCCGGATTGAACGCCCCCCCCAACCCACCGCCGAATAGCGCCGACTGGAGACTCTCGTCCTTCAACCCTTCGTTACCGGTTCGCAACTCATCCAGTCCGAACGCGAATACCGTCTTAAAAACATTTTCGTTCGCATTGCCGAGCAGTTGCCGAAAGCCGGCGTCGTCCAATTCCGCGTCGTTGCCGTCCACGCGGGCTTGGAGAGTATTTTTACGTCCCTTGCGGCGTTTCAACTCCACCAGCCGGCGATCGGCGAGCACTAACCGGGCTGAGCCGCCTAGCTCCCCCCCTTCACCGAAGTTGTACGGGGTGCGTTCGGGAAATCCGAACAAGATCTGCCGCAGAAATTCCAGCAAAGTCGTCTTGCCGGCTTCGTTTTGGCCGAATAGCAGTACGAACGGCTGATCGCCGAACGCCAGATCAAAATTCGCAAAGTGGCCAAAGTGCTGGATATGGATCGAATCGATCTTCATTCGGCCGACTCCACGAGTCGATCCAACAGGATGCGTTCGGCATCGCGGACCCAATCGGCAAGCTGTCGTGAATCGCGAAAGTCAATCGTTTCGCCGCCAGCTGCCGCCTGGAGGTCTCCCGCAACTTTCGTGGCCAATGGTTGTAGTTCCGCGGCAAGAGCAGTGAGTTGCACCGAATCGGATATCGCGGCATCAATCGAGCGGAGTAGTTCGCCAATTAAATCTGGCCCCTGCCGCAATGCTTCGACATCCAGTGGCGACCGCGTGCGAAACTTAATCTTTTCGATCCACAAGTCATTGCCGAAATCGCCGGCCAAAGCCCGCAAATCGGTGATCGCCTGCTGCCGCGATTCGTCACGCACTAACAGACGGTGAGCCCGGCAACGTCCTTCGATGTCCAGACGGACAGCGGCGAAACGCCCGGCAGCGTTGGATTGCACCGTACGGAGCGTTTCGCGCACGCGGTCGTGTAGTTCGTCCAGTCCGTCGGTCTCCAGCAGCGTCACCGTCTCACGGAACCAGCGGAGCACATCAGTTTCGCGGAATTCCAACTCGGTGACCTCGCGGCCGGACACAGTCACCAGCACGGCCCCTTTGGCGCCCAGTTCTCGCACGTGACGGCCTTGGGGGTTGCCCGCATACACCACGTGCGGATGCTGGTGCAGGACTTGAAAGTCGTGGACATGGCCGAGCGCCCAGTAGTCGTATCGCTTGGCCACCAATTCCGGCACGCTACACGGAGCATACGAGTCGTGGTCGGGACTGCCGTTGGCATTCGTGTGTAGCAGCCCAACGTTGAACCAACCTGCAACCGGTTCCGGATAGCCCGGGAGCAGATTCTCATAGACTTCCCGTTTTGGAAAACTCATCCCGTGGAGTGCCACATTGAGCTTTTCAATCCGGAACGTCTGCGGTCGCTTGTGGTCGAACAAATGGACGTTGCTGGGCCAGGGCGTGCGGCGGGTCATTTCCTGGTGAGAATCGTGGTTTCCCAGGATCAGAAAGACCGGGATGCCCGCCGTTTCCAATCTGCGCAATTGCTGCACGACGAACAATGCCGTGTGAAAATCCTTCAAGTCGTCATCGAACACGTCGCCGGCGATCAGTAGGAAATCGACCTGCTCGGCCAGACAGAGATCGATCAACTTCACCAGCGCGGTGCGCGTGGCGCCCCGAATCTGCTCGACCGGCGCACCCGGATAGTTTTCGAGCCCACGTAAGGGGCTGTCCAGGTGAATGTCGGCGGCGTGCACGAAACGCATAGAGAGTCCGTAAAAATGTCAACTTCTTCTCGATCACGTCGCGGCGGATTAATCCCGATCGCCTTCCGAGGCCTCTTGCCCGCCAGTTACGCCGGCCGCGACGAAGCGATATCCGACGTCGCGAATCGTGAGAAAATGGCGAGGAGCCGTCGGGTCCGGCTCAAACGTCTTGCGTAAACGGCGAATGATCTGATCCACTGCGCGGGTCATGACTGAGCTAGGCATCTTCCAGACGTTCTCGAGCAACTCATCGCGCGGGATGACCCGCCCTTCATTCATGACGAAATACTGCAACAGCTTCATTTCGAGTGGCGTCAATTTCACGGGCTCGCCGCCGACGGTCACTTCGTAGGTGTCGAAGTTGATCTTGGCGTTGGCGAATTCAAACACGTCGTCCGCCGCGGTGGTCGCAGTCCGCCGACCAATGCGCCGATTGTGCATGACTAACAGGCTGCGGACGCGGGCGAGCAGTTCGTCCAGGTCAAAAGGTTTCGTGAGGTATTGATCTGCGCCAACCGCGAAGCCTCGCGTCCGGTCTTCCGCCAGCGTCCGAGCACTCAAGATCAAAACTGGCAGGTCCAATCCCCATTCGCGCAGCCGTTCGCAAACCTTGTAGCCGCTCATTTCCGGCAGCATCAGGTCGAGCACAACCAGATCGACGTCGCTCGCCGAATCCTCCAATATCCGCAGCGCGGCAGGACCGTCCCCGACATTCGTCACGCGATACCCCTCGGCTTCAAGGTTGTACTTAATGCCGACGGCCAAGTGCTGTTCGTCTTCGACCACCAGAATGTGTTTGTCGTTCGCCATCTCATGCGGCTCGCGGCGGTTTCGTTTCCAATGTCCAGCCGGGCAAGGTCACTTCAAACACGGTACCAGGACCAATGTCCCGATCGCGAACCTTGACCTTCCCCCGTAACCGCCGCACCAAGGTATGCACGATATAAAGTCCTAAACCCGTGCCGGGTTTGGCTCGTTCCAACTCCGATCCCAGACGGACAAACCGGCCGAAGATCTTGTGGCGATAACGTAAAGGAATGCCGGGGCCGTTGTCGCCGACTTGGGTCAACACTGTACCGTCGGGTTTTGGTCGCGACACAACCACGACGGCGGGAGGTTCGCCGGCATACTTCAACGCATTGTCAACCAAGTTGCGAAAGATCATGTCCAAATCGACTCGCCGTGCGCGGACCACGCTGGGTTCGATTTGCAGTTGCACTGCATCCGGCGCTGTGCGGCGCTGGGTGCACACTTCCTGTACGCATTGCCTAAGCAGTGGTTCAATGGCAATTTCTTCCATGTTTGCTTCGATGTCGGCGGGCTGACGATCGAGACGCGCCGCATCGAGGACGTGATTGATCAATCCGTCGAGCCGCTCGACGTCCTCCAACATGAAACGGAAGAATTTGGCCTGCTCTTCTGGACTTACCGGATGACGGTTCAGTGTTTGCAAATAGAGTTTGAGCGACGCAATGGGCGATTTCAGCTCGTGTGTAATACTGTCCATGAAATTGGACTGCCGGCGATTCAAATTGATGGTCTTCACCGTAAGTGTGAGGTACATCGACACGCCGACGATGACGAACGCGAACAGAACAATGCCGACGGTCAGAAGCGTCCAATAAAGGGTAGCGGCCCCTTCTTTCTGCATTGCACCGAAGATCGCCAACAACACCCAGCCGATCGTCAGCACGACGAGCAGTACCAGCAAGACCACGCCCAGCGTGATCGGCCATTTGAGTGAACGACGGTCCCACATGATGAATAGTAGTAGTCGCTTTTTCGGCGTAGGGGAAGGCTGCAACGATGCGAGCAAGCCAACAGTTACTTCGTCAAAGTCTCATCCAAATTGAGAAGCAGGTTGGCGAGGGCGGTGAAGGCGGCGAGATCCGCACGACGAAACTGCTCGGTTGGCGGTGACTCGCCGACGCTCGTCAGTTGTCGCGCTGCCCCATCATCAGCGGTGAATCGCTGCAGGAAGTGCTGAAGATTGTCGCTCAAGATTGATAGCTCTGAGGGACTCGGTTCGCGGGCCAGCAACAGCCGGAATGTATACGTCAGGCGGGCGTGTGGATCGGCCGGAGCTTCACGTAGTACCCGTTCCGCAATTCCGCGAGCGGCTTCCACGTAGGTCGGATCGTTCATTACCACGAGCGCTTGAAGCGGTGTATTCGTGCGCTGCCGGCGTACGGTGCAGATTTCTCGGTTGGGTGCGTCCAGAGCCGTCATCGCAGGCGGTGGAACGGTTCGACGTACAAACGTGTATAAGCTGCGACGGTATAAATCGGCCCCGCGCCCCTGGTTGTATTCCATATCGTTAGAGACCAAGTCCTTCCACAAACCATCGGGCTGATACGGCCGCACGGAGGGACCGCCGATGCGACCGACGAGCGTGCCAGCGGCCGCCAGAGCTTGATCGCGTATCAGCTCTGCCGGCAGCCGAAATCGCGATCCCCGCGCGAGCAACTGATTCGCTGGGTCTTGCTCGAACTGCGCCGCCGTGCCGTACGCGGACTGCCGGTAGGTCGCGGAAGTCACCATCAGCCGCAGGAGCCGTTTGATTTCCCACGCCGGCAGCTTCGCACCACGGTCCGGGCCGTTGCCATCTGGCTTTTGATCGAGATTGCGACCCGGCGACTCCCCAATGCCGCCGAATTCACAAGCCAACCAATCGAGAAGTTCCGGATGCGTCGGCAGTTGCCCCTGGGTGCCAAAGTCCTCCATGGTCTCCACCAGTCCGCGACCGAACAGCATTTGCCAAAACCGATTCACCGTGACGCGCGCCGTAAGCGGATTGCGCGGATCGACCAGCCAGCGGGCCAGCCCCAACCGATTCGACGGAAACTCTGTCGCGGGAGGGGACAGGACTTGGGGTGTGCCGTGGGAAACCTTGTCGCTGGGTTGGTCATACGCTCCGCGGACCAAAACAAATGTCTCGCGCGGCTGGTCAAGTTCCTGCAGCACCATTGTCGTTGGAATCTGCTTCGAAAATGCCTCGTGCTCCTTGCGCAACTTTTCCAACCGCTTGGTCAATTCATCGCGTTGAGTAGTTGTCGTGGAATCTTCCGCTTTCAGTCGTTCGAGGTCTCGCTGCACGCCAGCAATCTCAGACGCGAAATCCGTGAGTTTCTGTTGCTGCGCGGCGGAAGCAATGGACAGGAGCGGCGGCGCATTGCCGTGTCCACGTCCTTGTTCGGCGATGCTGTTGAAATAGGTGTAGAGCTGATAATATTCGCGTTGTGTCACAGGATCGTATTTGTGGTCGTGGCAGCGACAACAACCCATCGTCAGTCCCAACCAGACGCTGGCCGTGGTCTCCGCGCGATCCGCCACATATTCAACGCGGTACTCCTCCAGAATGATTCCGTCCTCGTCGTTGATCCGGTGATTGCGGTGAAAGCCGGTAGCGATCCGCTGGTCGGTCGTGGCTTGAGGCAACAGGTCTCCGGCCAACTGCTCGATCGTGAACTGATCGAACGGCAAGTCGCGATTGAGCGCCGCAATCAGCCAATCGCGCCAGATCCACATGCTGCGGAGAATATCCCCTTGATAACCTCCCGAATCGGCGTACCGGGCTGCATCCAACCAGACCAACCCCACGCGCTCACCATATTGCGGCGAGGACAACAGTCGATCGACTAGTTGCTCGTAGGCGTCTGGCGATTCGTCTAGCAAGAACGCAGCGACTTCGGCTGGCGTCGGTGGCAAACCGGTCAGGTCGAGCGAAACGCGTCGGAGGAGCGAGGCTCGTTCGGCGGGTGGAGACGGGCGCAGGTTATTCTGTTCTAGTCGGTCGAGGACGAAATAGTCGATGGGATTCCGTGGCCAATCGGTGTCGTGCAGACTTGGCAACGCGGCCCGTCGCGGCGACACGAATGACCAATGTTGCTCAAACTCGCCTCCTTGCTCGACCCACCGGCGCAGCACGTCGATTTCCGACGGCGTCAATTGCCTCAGTTCATCTTGAGGCGGCATGCGTTCGTCGCTATCCGCCGCCGTGATCCGTCGCACGAGTTCGCTGGCCGCCGGCTGCCCGGGAACGATTACGCGCTTCCCTTTTCGATCCGCGGTCAATCCGTCCGGCCGATCCAGCCGCAACTCGGCTTGTCGGCGCTTCTCATCGGGACCATGACAATGCCAACACTTGTCAGCCAAGATCGGCCGTACATCCCGTCGATAGGACAGCCGCTCTACCGCGGGTTCGGTCGCGAAAATCGCAACTGCGTACAGATTCCCAAGCAGAGTCAATGGCAGAATCAGCCAACCGACTCCGCGCGAGGAAATTTGCTGAGTTTGGGTAGGGTTGCGGCGGGAGGTCATACGCCGTGGAGCTTACTCTCCGATTCCAGCGGACGCCAGTCGCAGGACCGCCGGGTGGATTCACGGACAGGAAGATTG
>CAZFLF010000341.1:0-7058 GCA_964519825.1 uncultured Pirellulaceae bacterium
TAAACTCTGCTACCGGAATTGGCTTTCGCCGTGCAAAGACATCAGTTGGGTTTTGCCGTTGTACTGTCGCTGATTGCCTTACGGGTCGGCATTGGGATGCATTTCTTTCGCGAAGGGTTGGACAAACTTCGGGACCCAAAGCCGTTTTCGGCCGGGTTTCTTGGCAGCGCAAAAGGTCCATTGGCAGATTCATTTCACGATCGAGTCTGGGATCGCGATGGACTGGCTCGACTGGACCGCGAAGCGGCGTTGCGGACGTGGGACCAATTCCGGGCACAAGTCGAGCAACATTTCAGTTTCGACGATAAGCAGAAAAAGGTCGCCGCCTCTGTCAAAGAGCGGGCTGAGGAAGCGTTGACGGAACACTTCGAGACGAACGCCAGTGATATTGACGAATACCGCAAGAACCTCGTTCGTCGAGACCGTTACCGAGCCGACCGGCAACGGATGGAGACTCCGTCCCTGCGCGAACAAGTCGACAAGATCGAAGCGGAGATCCGGGCCAAGCGGGCGAAACTGCTTGGTCCGATCGATGTGATGTGGCAGGGTTACGTCCGTGAGCTCAATGCTGTGGCATCCAGCGAGCAACGTCGAAATGGGCTGGTCGAGCTGGACAAGCCCGGCCGCCGTATGCTCGATTCAGAATGCATCGACATGATCATTCCGTGGTTCGATGCAACAATCGGAGTACTGCTGATTATTGGATTTGCGACTCGTCCCGCGGCGATCGTCGCGGCGGCCTTTTTGGGATCCGTCCTAGTGTCTCAATGGCCGACGACGGCCGGTGCAGTACCCACCTGGCCGCAATTCATCGAAATGTTGGGACTGCTGGTCGTGGCCGCCGTCGGTGCGGGGCGATTCGCTGGCATCGACGGGATTTGTTCCGCAGTGTGCTGCCGGCGCAGCAGCACAACCGCACCGAATTCGTCCAAGCAGATTGCTGTAAAGTAAACCAAACGTACTGCTGAGCTGGGCCGATCTTTCCAATCGGGCCGCACAGGGAACATAGGGAAAAAGTCATGAAAAGCCTGACTGTAGAAGAAAAGGACGTTGGCAAGGACAACTATCACGAGGCGGTCTCCGTCACGCGGCGTGAGTTTCTCGTCGGAGGCGTGCTCGGCACCACCGCGATTTCGGCTGCGGGTTTGGGGGCGGCGTACTTCAAATATGACAAAGTGAAAGATCCGGTCCGCGTCGGGGTGATTGGCACCGGGGACGAAGGAAACGTGTTGATTGGCGCCCTGAATCCGAACTATGTGCAAGTCGTGGCGATTGCCGACATTCGTCCGTACAACATTCACCGCGCGTTTCACGGTGATTGGGGGGGCGGCGACCCGAATCTCACTCACAGCATTCGGACCGGGCTCATCGACAAGTATGGCTGGAAGAGCGAGGCCGAGGCCCGCAAGACTGTGAAGGTCTACGACAATGATTATCACGAGCTGATCAAGGACTCCAACGTCGAAGCGGTGATCATCGCGCTGCCATTGCACTTGCACGCACAGGTCTCGATCGAGTGTCTCAAGGCCGGCAAGCAAGTCCTGACCGAAAAGCTCATGGCTCACAACGTGGCGCAATGCAAAGTCATGGCACGCGTCGCGGAACAGTCGGGGTTGTGCCTGTCGACCGGGCACCAACGGCACTACAGCATCTTGTATGACAACGCAGTGAATTTGATCCAGTGGGGCGTTCTGGGCCAGATTCACCACATCCGAGCTCAATGGCATCGCAACAACATGCCGGGCAACGATAGTTGGCAGCCGCCATTGCCAGGGGGCGAAATGGCACTCATCAAAGGTGAGAAGAAAATGGTGGACAAGATTCGTGATCAGCTCAAGAGCTATGAAAACGCTCTGAAAACTGAGAAGGACTTCGCGACGCTCGCTCTGCTCCACAAGAAAATCGCGCAGTGGCAAGCCTGGGACAGTGACCGGGATTTGAAGGCGGAGAACTACGGCTATGTGCAGACCACGTTGAGCAACGGCCGGTTGCGGACCGCGATGGAAGAACTGGTACGGTGGCGTATTTGGGCACGAACCGGCGGCGGATTGATGGCGGAACTTGGAAGTCACCAACTCGACGCCTCGAGCATCTTTTGCAGCGCGTTGCGGAAGGACGGCAAAAAGGCCCACCCGCTCACCGTGCATGCGATCGGCGGCCGGCATATCTTCCCGTTGGACCGCGACGCGGAGGATCACGTGTATTGCATGTTCGAGTTCCCCGGACCGAAATACGACCCCGACTTCGACGTCGGCTATTACGACCGCGCCAGCAACACTCCCGATCCGAAGATTGGGGTCCAGAGCTATGAAAAGGACCCGGAAAAAAAGATCGTCGTGAGCTACTCATCGATCAACGGCAACGATTTCGGCGGCTACGGCGAAGTGGTAATGGGGACCAAGGGGACCTTGATCCTGGAACGTGAGCAGGACGTGATGCTCTACAAGAGCAGCGATACCTCGACGCGCATCTCGGTCAAGGGAGACAAGGGGGCCGCGGTGCTCGACACGCAGGCCAGCGGCCGACCAACGGCCGCGCTTTCCAAAGCCGTCGAAGCGATCGGCCCGATCAGCAAGGGTTACACAGAAGAGATCGAGCATTGGGCGTGGTGCATTCGGAACAAGCAGCCTGAGTCTTTGCGCTGTCGCCCGGAAATTGCGATGGGGGACGCCGTGATCGCACTCACTACCAATGTGGCGATTAAAAAGTCGATGGACGGTGAACCAGGATACGTTCAGTTCAAGGAATCGTGGTTCGACGTCCACAGTGACGAGACACCCGATGGCAGCAGCGTGGAATCCGAGCGCAACAAACTTGGCGCGTGAAGACGACACGCTGCATGGGGAGCTGACACTCGTTACATCATGGGACTCGTCGACAAATTCAGAAACCTGTTCAAGAGCGACAAGCTCGATGTAGACGAGAGGTTCGCGCTGCTCAATACGGCGGTTTCCGGCACGATGTCGTCCGTGTTCATGGCCAAGGAGCGCGATTCGGGCCGCGTCTTCGGGTTGAAGCTCTGCATCATGGAGAAACTGGAAGCGTTTGAGTCGCGGTTTAAAGGGCTCAATAAGCCGACCGAAGGGGACATCGCCATCAAGTTGAAGCACCCGCGAATCGTCGAGACGTTCGAGCATGGGATGACAACCAAGGGGGTGCGGTACTTGCTGATGGAATATCTGGACGGTCCCGGGCTCAACGCCGTCATTCACACGCGTGATTCCATCTTGGACGGACGGCGGGTCAACTTGATTCGGCAAATGGCCGAAGCGCTCGATTACCTCCATAAACAGGAATACATCCACCGGGATGTCTGCCCGCGGAATTTCATTTGTGCAACCGACATGTCGTCGCTGAAGCTCATCGATTTCGGGCTGACGCTCCCTGTGACTCCTGATTTCATGCGGCCGGGCAACCGAACGGGCACGCCGATCTATCACGCGCCGGAGATTTCACGCCGGCGCACGACGGACCAGAGAGTGGACATCTTCGCGTTGGGAGTCGCGGCGTATCAGATTTGCACCTTTGAAACGCCGTGGCAGGTTTTCGAGAATCCCGCGATGTCCGCGCTGGCTTACGACACAACTCCGCCGCGTGACATCTTTGCGTTTCGTCCGAAACTGAACGAAGCGTTGGGACTAGCCATCATGCAGTGCCTGCGTCCCAACCCCGCCGAGCGACCGCAGAACATGGGCGAATTCCAGCGGCTGATCTTCGGGATAAGATCCGACGATCGATAGATTCACGGCGTTAGGTCTTTTCGTGTGTGCGAGTCAGCAGGGTCGTGAGTGTCGGCAGTGGCTGGAGTTCCTTTCGCAGGGTCGGCGGCCGTCGCGTGCGATGCGGTTGACTGAACATACGCAGCACGATGTACCAGAGGACGACGATCACTCCGATCACGCCACCCAGCGCCCATAAGCCCGCACCTTTCAACCGGCGTCCAAGTTGTTTGACCGGCTCGGTGGCTTCTTCGAACCGTTCTTGGATCAGCACGATCATGTCTTCGGTCTCTTCGGAACCGTGTGGTAGTCGCACGTAGTCGATTGCGGCGATCCAATCACCGCGATACGTATCCCCCCCGACGGCATTCGCCAGCGGATCTTGATATTGAAGTTGATAGTTCGGATCGTTTTGGATCCGCCGCAACTGATCTGGCGTGACACGATACTTGGTGGCGCTGAAGTCCTCAGCCGGTCGTCCTTGATCCTGATTCACGCGGTCAAGTAATGGATGTTGCAGGATCACGCCGAAATTGGGGCCCGTGCGACCGTCGATCAGGGCGGCGAACTGGTCGGGATGACTGTCGCTGCCGAAGTAGGAGAAGTCGCCTAGTTTGATGGCAAGCGCCAACACACCCTGAACTTGATCCGGGTTTCCGGAGCGGAAAATTGGAGTTGAGACGGCGACTCGCCAGTTGCCCCGAGTGGAACTGCGGTAGGCAGCCGAGAAATGTGTCTCCGAAATGGGACGTACGTCTGTGGGAGTCGTATCGCTGGCCAAATCCAAATCAGCGCTTCCACCGTGAAAATAACTGCGATAGGCGTAATTCCCGCCCACGGACGTCGTGCCGATATCTGCGTCATAGGCAGCCGCGAGCATGCGCCCCTTCGCATCGAGCACCAAGATGCTCGCCAGTTTCAATTCCCGTTTGTCGTCCCGGAGTCGGTCCAAGTACGACTGTAACCTTCGCTGTAGATGATCATTGAGCTCAACGCGGGTTGCGTCGCTAATGAAGGTCTTCTGTATCCGCTCGATCGCGTCCGGCGAGTCCTTCGCGTCATTCATTTGCATGACAAGTGGCGATTCGGCCACACGGAAAAACATCCGTTGAAAATCGGCGTCGTCCACTTCGAGTCGAATCATACGAAAATAACGCGCAATCTCTCCTTCGATGGACCGGGCCGCGAACTTTGCGGCAAATTCGTTGCTTTCCCGCGCACGCTGGCTGACCGCGTGCTCGGAATCGCGGACCGCGTATTCATAGCCGCGCAATCCCGTCAGAGCCATGATGATCAGCAGCAACACCGGACCGACGAAGCCAAGCAACATCAACGGCCGCCGAGAGAGCGCCTCATCCCGTTTGGTCAACGCATCTAACACTTCCTGCACATTGGCGAAGCGCCGTTCCGGATCGACCGCGAGACAACGGTCCACGATCTCGATCATGGCGCCGTCCACTCCCGCAACGCGCCGATGAAGCGCCGGAGGAGGAGAATGGGCCAAATGCTGTCGATACCGCGCTAAGCGATCTGGCAAGTCCGCAGCCTGCTCAATCTCCCGGGTCGCGGCGTCTGTCCGTGATGGCGGTTCGCCGGTCAGCATCCGATACAGAATCGCGCCGAGAGCATAGACATCCCATCGGGCGTCGGGAACAGCATCCAGGTCCGCTTGTTCGGGAGCCATATAGAACAAGGTGCCCAGGGCAGGTAGCTGCTCGTCGGACAGCCGCGATTGGCCAAAGTCAGCCAGGCGTGGCCTGTGGTCCTGGTCGAGGAGAACGTTCGCTGGTTTGAGATCGCAATGCAGCACGCCCTTGCCATGCGCGTGATTAAGGCCAATGGCGAGTTCGCGGAACAGTTCGATGGTTTCGCCGACGCCCAACGGTCCGTGCTGGCGGAGATAATCGTCGAGCGAACCATTCTCGACGAATTCCATCACGTAGTACGGCGGATTGGCGGACCAGCCGACTTCGAGCAATTGGACGACGTAGCGGTCGGCGGACAAATAGACCAGCTTTTCGACTTCGCGTGACAAGAGAGTCCAATCAACCCCGCCGCGGTGTGTGTAGAACTTGATTGCGACGCGGCGTCCCGTGTTGCGATCGACGGCGATCCAGACCTCACCATAGGCTCCTCGCCCCAGCAACCGCTGGGCTTCGTATCCCGGCAATTCCAGAGGTGGACGGGTCTTCTGCAGGCTCAATTCCTGTGCGAGCCGTGCGTCGTCGGACGACTGTTGTTGGGTGTGCTCCAAGCTCATACCGCCATCGTATGCTGAGTGCACCGAGAATTGAAACGGTAGGGTGAACGAGTGCCGAGAGCGCGGGAGGAGAACCGCAATCACAATCCGCCGAGCACGTCTCGTTTTTCTACACAACAGCGACGAATCATGGCTTAAGCCAACTGAGGTTCTCAATGACTCCAAGCCAGAGTTAACGGCACTTGGCCGACGCTGGTGGGAATGTCGTAGTCAATCGATCCCGAAGCATTTTGTTTGACGAAGTCCATCACAGCCCGCAGACTCGCTTCGAGTAGCTTGAGTTCCCAGGCCAGTGGCCGGCGGACGTTCATGCCGGGGTTAACGCGGAGGAGCGTCGGATAGGCCTCAGGTCCGGCGACTTGCCAGCCCAGCCGTTCGAGATCATGCAGGTCGGCGGCGGGAATGTCGAACGCCTCGCCGTAATACACCGCCAGAGCCGTGTTTTGTCGCCGCGACTCGACATCGGTCATCCGGCCTGCCAGCATTTTGCGGAGCAGGTCGCGGTCCTCGTAAAGGGCCACACCTTGCAGCATGCCCCCCTGCCCCATCACGATCGCAAACCACGGTCCACTCTGAAACATAGAACTTTCGATCTTGATCGGAGCGTCGGCCGGAACGATTCGCCACGGCATGGCACGATAGAACTCCGCGGCGGCATCGAATACGCCCGCCGCTTGTTCTGGTTGCACGCCGGGTGCGGTGAGAATTCCCGGCGGCGAACCTTCACCCGCCAAATGTCGCGTAATGTCGGCATAGAGGAAATCGAGAAAGTCGAGGTTCTCGCTGATAACGCAGCGGACCTGCAGCGGTTCCAACCAACTTGCCAAGACATCACGCTGCTTGACCGTGGCGACTTGAATCGCGACCGGCCGCCGCGCTGGTCCGACGCTGGGAGCGGACATTGCTCGACGTACGACGCGAATCAGCCATCCGCGCGGAGGCTCGCCGGTCATCAGGTCTTGAGCGATCACGAATTCGTTGGTGCGATCACCAATCAGAATGGTCCACGGGCGGCGGGGCGTTCCACGATCGCCAATGAACGCCGCCAGCAGTCGCATGTCGAGTTGCCACTCTTCCTC
>CAZFLF010000342.1:0-7049 GCA_964519825.1 uncultured Pirellulaceae bacterium
GGTTTCACGCGAAAAACCGAGGGCTAGCGCCCTATCGCTCACAGGATGCGTCTCGACAGAGGTGTGTTCGGGACGAAGTACTTGCAGTCGAGGAAACCCGATGAATGATTTCCCGAAGGCTCTCTAACCGTGGTTCGATTTGACGAAGCGACGAGCAGTTCGTTCTTGCGTACCACAGTATCTTTGCGAAGCCACGCGGAACGAAAAGTTGTCGACTAAGTTCATTGAGGACTGAGCCCTCGCGGTACTCCTCAATAAAAGCGGTCGCCAGTTGACGCCATTTGTCATCGGACAGCCCAATCAGCTCAAGAAGAACCACTTTCAAATCGTCGCTGTGACGCTCCGTTTGGCTGATCCGAAATTCGTGGCGCGTGTCGAAGTCAATTAGAACCGCTCGTTCTGCATCCAAGTCACAGACAATGTTGTCGAGATGCAGGTCACCGTGAGACCATGCCGCTTTGTAATGGCTGCACTGAATCTGGTGGACTCGCCGCAATTCGCGAGCTGCTAGGATGAATGCGTTGACATCCGTTTCGTCACGATGAAGCAGTTGCCGCAAACTCATCCCGCACACTTTCGGACTGATCACAGCCTGGCCAGGACCGACCTTCACGCCCGGCCGCTCGGGATACAGTAGCCAGGCACAATGGCCCTCCCAATCCAGCCACTCGTCGGCTCGAACAAACATGCAGATTCCGCTGTGTGCAAGTGCCAGGAATCGGTTCGCGAACCAAATGACCATATTTCCGCTGGCTCGGCGTCGCTTCACGAAAACTGGTACGCCATCCCGCATGCTCTGGCGAATCTGATTCACACGAACACGATTCATCAGCCGCGCAACAAATCTTTGGAGCAGATCAATCATCGAATGCATGTTTAGGACACCAACCGTTGACTTCGGAACTCGGCGACGGTCTACTTTGTAATGTAAAGTGAATACTTTGTCCAGCTGCTGAGAGGCGATCGAGATGGAACTTCGCGAGGCATTGTGCCAGATTTCCGACATCCGCCGACAGATCGCACGCACCGAAGTGTTTCGTGGTTATCGATCGATGACGGTCGGCATTTCCGGCGTCCTGGGGCTTCTGGCCGCCGCGTTTCAATCGCAGTGGATTGCGTCTGCCCAGAGTGAATTGAGGCAGTATCTTTGTCTTTGGATCAGCGTTGCTGCGGCTAGTTTGATTGTCGCGGGGGCCGAGTTGTATTGGCAGGCTCATCATGCCGGTCCGGGACTGGCGCGCGAAATGACACTGCTGGCCATCGAGCAGTTCTTGCCCTGTCTAATTGTGGGGGCGCTGCTCACGCTTTGTATCTATCGCGGCTCACCGCAAGTTGCCTGGATGCTACCGGGGTTGTGGTCGCTGACTTTTAGTCTTGGCGTCTTCGCCTCGTGTCGCTTACTGCCCCGGCAAGTGTTCTGGGTCGGCGTGTATTATCTCGTGTGTGGTGGAGGATGGTTGCTATATGGACAAGAGGGTAATGCATTTTCTCCGTGGCAGATGGCGATCAGTTTTGGCGGTGGCCAGCTGATCTGTGCGACGATTCTGTACCGGAACCTGGAGCGCACGAATGTCTGAAGGCAAGCGAGGAAAGGGGCCGACCAACACTCCACGCACGAGGGCCGGACGGTTTTCCTATGAAGGTCTCGACCGCGTCATGCACGAGAAGGCGCGGCTCGGCATCCTGGCCTCTCTGGCTGCCCATGCTGGCGGGTTGCTGTTTAACGATCTCAAACAGTTCTGTTCGCTGACTGATGGCAATCTCAGCCGGCATCTGGCCGTACTGAGCGAAGCGGGACTGGTCGAAATCTGGAAGGGAACGTCAGGACCACGACCGCAAACGATGTACCGGCTTACTGCCAGCGGCCGGCAGCGGTTCGCTGACTACATCAGTGTTTTGGAAAAGGTTGTGGCCGACGCACAGTCGGAAACGCAACCGAAAGTCACCAAGCCACGTTTGTCGACCGGTTGGGCGCCAGCATAGCGCCGTCCGTGGTGCCGCGTAACTTTACACCACAAAGCACTTGATCGGACAGACAATCGTGACAGGAACGTGACGGCCCCATCGGCGTACGCTTCGCAGCGGCGCTACCCACTATGGTGTGCCAAGCTGGGGCGCTGGAAATGTCTTCGTCGTAGTGAACGTCGAGAGCCGCAATCATTAATTCATGGAATCAACGCATTGGGCCAGATCCAATCTCTGGTCATCAATACCGGCGCAGGGAATGACGAGGTGAAATTGAAGTCGGCGAATACCCTGGGTGGCACCGGCATCTCCGTCTTCGGCCCAGCCCAAGGCCTGTCCATCGATACCGGTTCTGGCAACGATCGCCTGGAGCTCATAGCCGCAAACACCGGAGATGCCTACGCAGGTATCTTCGTTTCGACGTTGTTCATCAACACCGATAGCGGTAACGACGACGTGGAGCTGTTAGCGAAAAATAGTAGTGGCGGAGAGCTCAACGATGGCATCGTCACCTCAGGCCTTCTGTCAATCAACACCGGCGCTGGCAACGACCACGTATCGCTGAAGGCTAAGAACAACGGACCCGGTACAATCGGCATCTTCTTCCTCATCATTTACCGACGATTTCGCTGCAACCCTGTCTATCAACACGGGAGACGGAAACGACGATGTGAAGCTGACGGCAGCAAACAGCGGCAGTGGCAGCTTTGGCATCGCTGTCTTGGCATTTTTCAATATCGAGGACGCTGCGCGGGCCCTGTCCATTGATACCGGCGCCGGCAATGACCAAGTGGAGCTGTTAGCTGCGAACACCGACAATGGCAGCTATGGGATCTCCGCAAAAAACTTGGGAAGCGTAGGCCAATCCCTGGCGATCAATACCGGTATTGGCAACGACTTCGTGAAGCTGATGGCGACGAACAACGGGGCGGGAAGCGTTGGAGTCTTCGCTGACCGGTCCCTGTCCATCGTTACCGGCGATGGCAACGACCACGTGAAGCTGACTGCGGCGAACACCGGGGCGGGCAGTACCGGAATATCGTCCGCTGCTGGTAATGGCTCTGCCAACTCCCTGTCAATCAACACCGGCGCGGGCAACGATGAAGTAAAACTGAAGACCAATGATGGGGGCACTATCCTCGTGAATGGCCCGGTCCTCCTTGACGGTGGACTCGGTAAAGACGAGCTTTTCAACAACGCACTCACCGGCGGGGGAATTGTGAACTTCGAAAAGCTCAAACCGTAACCGAGCGGGCCACTACGCGTGCCAGAGGACACGTTGCGCGCGAGCCAGAACATAGAAGCGGGATCATTGGGTTTGTTCAGTCGCAAACAGCCCATGCAGGACGCGATCGCCAAAACTCTTGTATTAGATCATCATCTTCGTCTAGCTCGTCTTCGTCGAATTGAGCTGCATACGTTTCAACTAGTCTGATCACGAGAACGTCATCTCTGGTGAACTCCGTCGTACTATTGGCCCTCGGTCCCGATCGTTGTAGACCAGCGGCAGCAGTAGTAACCGCGGATTTCACGGATAACACGGATGTCAAAAGCACTCATACGACACGGGTCAAATGTTGTCTCTATCCGTGACATCCGTGTGATCCGCGGTTACTTCAGACGGCTAAACTGTTACAAAATCCGAAACTCGAAACAAATTCAAAATCCGAAAATCCGGAATTTCCAAACGGCATTCGAGGCTAGGACTGGCTTGGATTTTTGAATTTCGTGCTTTGGGTTTGTTTCGGATTTCGTGTTTCGGATTTCGAATTTCTGGGCAAAGCTCCCCCGCGGACCGGATCTTGCTTAAACGGGCCGTTGGAGGGCCGCCATCAGCGTTTGGATTTCATCGTCGACGTCCTCCTGGGTGGCGACGGTCTGAGCAATCTCCCGACGAATCGCGTCCTGAAAGCGTTGCCGGAGCCGATGGACGGCCATTTTTACGGCTGCTTCCGTCATGCTCAAACGCTCGGCTGCCTCCGCATAGCTGAGCCCGCTTGAATCGCCGGTCAGATAGATGTAGAGGACGTCAGCATCGGCCGGAGCTGGCAATCGCGACATGGCTTGTGTCACGACATGCGATGCCTGCTCGACCACCAAGCTCACCGACCGGCAGGGCTGTGTGGGCCATGAACTCCCCGAGATCAATCGTGTCCACTGTCTGGTTTGAGCGGCAAGTCCCAAGAGGTTAGGTGTCCGGCGCGCCGCCATACAGGGCGATCCGGCCGCAGCCCCCGCACATGAACGCCCGCACTGGCCCGGCCGTCGGGTACTTGCCCGACCAGAAACTCCGGCTGTCCTCCGGCCGGCGGTACTCGAGTGTTTGCGGACCCGGGCCGAGGTTGCCATAGCGGTCCTTGTCCATAACGATGATCGGGGACATTGCCCCCTGACACTCCACGCATGTTTTGGACGCATCATTTGTCATTTGGCGCTCTTCAAAAGAATTGCCGGTGCGACCTCAGCACACAGAATACAGACATTTCGTCTTAAAAGGCAATCACTTTTTGTAAAACGTGAAGAGCACAGCTATCATCCAACGCCCGCATCGTTTCACCAAGAAGCAAAACTGACTGGAGAAAACCAATGAACAAACGCATTGCCCTGGTGCTCATCATTCTGTTTGCGTCAACCGCAAGCGGTTTTGCAGCCGAGCCCCATCCACTGGTTGGGACTTGGAAAAAAGTTGCGGGCCGCGAAAGCCGAGACGGCGAGTGGCGGGATACTCCAGATGAAATGACCATGTTGAAGCACATCACAGGAACACATGTCTCCTGGGCCATTTTTCGAAACGACTCAAAACAGATTATTGCCGCAATGGGTGGCAGCGTGTCCATCGTCGGAGACAAATACACTGAGACTGTGGAACACGGACTGGGTTCCATCATGAACCTGCTCGGCAAGAAACAGGATTTCACATGGAAGATCGAGGACAACAAGTTCACGCAGGCAGGGACGCTGTCAAATGGCGTCTACATTGAGGAACGGTTCGAGCGAGTGCCGTCTCAAAAGAAAGAGTAGATGCGAAGGGTGTGAAGCGTCTTTTGTCCCAGGGCTACTCGAACGGGTTTTTCGCAGCAACATTCGAACGAAGGAACTTTTGGTCGGCCTCGCTTAGTTTCAAGAGTGGCAGCGTTACTTCTTTGCCCTGTTCGGTGAGCAACGTTACCTCCGTCTCAGACTGTTTGACGATTCTCGCCTTAACCTTGAATTTTCCGGTCGCGTCCGTAAAGGTTCGCATTTCCGCTGTCGGGGGACTCGACGCTTTCGATTCTTTCAAGACGGCCTTTTTGATGATCAATTCGTTCCGCACCATGCTGCAATCAAAACTAGGTCCGTAATCGTCCCAGCGAACAGTCAGAGTTCCATCAGAGTTCGCTGACAGAAACGTCATGGGATTCCACTTTCCTGCATAACAAGCTTGAAGTTTCGTACCCGGTTTCAGATCGGCATTCTTGGGAACCAGTTCAGAATCGGGGGGGACCGTGATCGACACGGGATAGTTCTTGTGGGGTTTTGCGGCAACCGTTGGCGCAGCAATTTTGACGGAGGAAGGATTCGTTCGCAGTTGCTGTGCCAGCTCTTTCTTGATGATCAATTCATCCCGAACCATGCTGCAGTCGAACGCCGCTCCGTAGTCATCCCAACGGACTTCCAGGGTTCCGTCGTCGTTCTCGCCCAGCGCGGTTATCGGATTCCACTTTCCTGCATAACAAGCTTGGAGCGGAATACCCGGCTTCAGCTTCAAGTCTTGCGGAACAAGCTGCGAATCGTTGGGGATTTCGATCGATACTGGATACTGCTTGCGGGCCTTTGCAGTTGGCGAAGCCGGTGGAGTATTCTTCGCAGATTCTGAAGCCCAATGAGGCACCGTTTGAGGAAAGTGAGAAGCGGGATGTTTTCCCAAGCTGCTTAACAAGCTTGTCGCAACGACGAGTTCGCCTCGGTTCATGCTGCAGTCAAATGTAGCACCGTAGTCATCCCAGCGAACGTTGACCGATCCATCATCGTTTTCGGAGATGGTCGTCAGCGGATACCACTTGTTTTGGTAACACGCATGCAGACGCGTCCCCTTGGTCAACTTCGCGGTGTTGGGAACAAACTCGGAGCCGTCTGGGACTTTGACTGAAACGGAATACGTGCTGGGTGGTTTGTGCGCTGAGTCATCGTTCATGATGCGAACGAACTCTTTGTGCATCGCCTTTTCTTCCGCCGTCCACTCACGAGGAGTTGAAGCATCGCCGGGATTACCGACACGGACTGCGTTGGACACCATCGAATACATGGTCTTGTTCGCGCTCAGGCGGTGTTCCTGTACCAGGTACAGCTCGATATCCGTTGCAATACCACCCCCGAACAAACTCTCAAGGCGAATGGTTCCGGAATTCTCAGATGGGGGAATCCATGCTGAGATGGAAACGGGACCCTTGCCTGACTTCCCACTTACCGACACGGAACCTTCTCCTGGACGTGTTCGCTTGAAGTCCATTGTGATCACGGAACGTCCAAAACGGTCCTGTTCCGTACGCAAGTTACTTAGCTGATATTGCGGAGCATTCGCAGCCGGCGTCAGTAAGTCCGCGGCCGAAGTTCCACGTGCGGAACACAGAATCAGCGCTAAACCAACGGACAGAATCACGGGTCGAAACGGCATCTTGAAATCCTCTCAATCAAGTTAATTAGCAGAGCGGATTATACTTTAGCGCCGCCAGCAGGCTCGAGCCACCATCAGAGGGCGACCTCGTGGTTAGTACTCTTTAATTTCCTTTCGGCGCGAGTCTCGCCAGGCCGAGTGTGGCCCAGGAACTGGCGGCGCAGGTGATCGGCGTCAATAGTTTCGAGCTTCCGGGCGAGCCATCGGGGGTCGATCGAGAAATCATCGGCCAACTGCCGTCCGGCGTTTGCGTGGCGACCAGGAAGTCAATTCCGCGCTTGATTTCGAGTCGTTCGGCCGTATAACCGGCGAGCGACAAGGCATACAAAGTCTGGCCGGTGGCAAAAGCGTCGCTCTTCAATTCAGGGACGGTCTGGCTCCAGCCACCGTCGGCGCGTTGCAGAGCAAGCAACTCGTCGATCGTGGTTTG
>CAZFLF010000343.1:0-7045 GCA_964519825.1 uncultured Pirellulaceae bacterium
CCCAGAATATGCTTGATGAGCGTCGTCTTGCCGGCGCCGTTGCCGCCAATTAAACCGAACACGCCGCCGCGCGGGACGCTCAACGAAACATCTTCCAGTGCCGTCTTGGCGCCGAATTGGCGCGTGAGCCGCCGAAGGTCGATGATGGGAGGTGCCGAGGAGGGGAAGGGATCTGGCATGGGATCAGTCCTCAGGTACGAGTGGTTTGCATGGCCGCATCACGTTGCTGAACGAGTCGGACAACTTCTTCTAAGGCAATATCCATCTGACGCGCCTCGGCCAGCAGAGCGTCGATGCGTTCCGTAAGAATCTTGACCCGTTCGCGGCGGGCCAGTGGCGAGCCTTGGTCGGAGACATAGGTCCCAGCAGTCCGGCGTTTTTCCACGATCCCAGCGGTTTCGAGTTCGCGGTAGGCCCGCGCGACGGTGTTGGGATTGATGATCAGCTGTTCCGCCAAGACACGAATCGGCGGAAGTTCTTCCCCCGCCACTAGTCGCCTGGAGGCGACCAAGTATTTGATTTGGTTGACGATCTGCAGATAAATCGCCACGCCGTCGTTGGCAGAAATGTGGATTTGCACGGTTCAGTTCGCCACAAATAGGATTCGACCGTCCGACTCACTTGTATTAACTCAATAATACAAGTCGCAGCAAGCCTGTCAAGTCTCGTCCGCGAAATTTCCACGAGCCGACGCATTGCGCAGCACAATCCGCGTGACGTCCGTGCGTCTTCAACTCGCAGCATGTGATGCTCGGTTTACAAGATTGGAACGACTGTCACTTCACGAAGATGCATTTTGCAGTCGATAGAGCGTGGTTTCAGTACGCAGGAAGATCGCACCGTCTACGGCCGCTGGTGTGGCGAGAATGCCGTCTGGCAACTTATTCTCGGACAGCAGTTTGAATGACTTGCCAGGAGACACGACGTACGTCGCTCCTTCGCGATTGGCGAGATAGATCCGACCGTCGGCAAACATTGGTGACGAACTGAAGTTGCCGCTGAGTCGCTCGCGGTAATGCTCGCGCCCGGTGTGAGCTTCCAGACAAGTGAAGACGCCATTGTCGCTCACGAAGTAGAGTTCATCGCCGACCAGCAGCGGCGAAGGCATCGTCGGCGAACCGCGGTTGAACCGCCAGACGATTTGCGGCTGTTGATCCCGATCGAACTTCACCGCCAACATTTGTCCGCGTCCGAATCCGGTCGCCATGAAGATCATGTCGTGACCAGAAACCGGACGTGGCGACAACGAGAAGCCAAGTTGTCCATAACTCAGCTTCCAGACTTCGCGTCCCGACTCGAGATCGTAGCCGTACACCCAGTCGGACGCCGGCGATACAAGTTGCGGCCGTCCGGCGACATCCACCACGAGCGGAGTCCCGTACGACTTTTTGAGTTGTGGATCGTCGTTCATTTTTCCGGAGCGGTCGGTCTTCCAGACAAGCTTGCCTGTATGCTTGTCGAGTGCGGCGGCGAATTGCAGATCACTTCCATCGAGATTGAACAATACGAGATCGCCCCACACGACCGGCGAACCACCGGGCCCGTTTTCGTGCATCACATGGAGATCCGTGTTGGTCCAGACTACCTGCGTAGTTTGTGAATCGAGGCACGCCGTGCCGAACGTTCCAAAATGGCAATACAATCGGCCGTTCTCCCAGACGGGTGTTGGAGAAGCGTAGCTGTTCAACTTGTGGACCCACTGCGGCTCTCGCACGGTAATCAGCAAGACGTTGTGCATCACGCGTCCCGATTCCCGGTTGACGCAGATTGCTCGCAATTCCACTTGATCAAGCAACGTGACGGGTTGGTCGCCGGTGTTCGCCTTCAGGCGTCGCTCGGCATCCTCTGGCTTGGCCGGTGTTTCGATAGCGGTAGTCAGCCAAATCTGGGAACCGGCGATTACCGGTGACGACCAGCCGCGTCCCGGTACTTTCAACTTCCAAGCGACGTTTGCCGAGTCGCTCCAGGTCACCGGAAGGCCCGTCGCCGCAGCGTGCCCCTGTCCGTTGGGACCACGCCATTGCGGAGAATCCGCGGGGTAAACCACAGACAACGAACAGCAGCCAAAGAGGGTCAGAAAAATCGCGACAGTACGTCGAACGTTCATGATCAGATTCCAAGTGAATTATCCGTCGAGCTTCTGTCAACAAGCACGGGGTTGGCTTTGGGCCAACCCCGTAGGGAGTATTCGGATTGAATCGTGGCAGCGGTGTTACCGCGTGCCGACCAGCTGTTGTTGCTTCTTGTCTTCGATGATCTGTTCCTGTACGGAATTTGGCGTGCGACGGTAGCACTGGAACTCCATCGAAAACGTCCCCTGGCCTTGAGTCATGCTGCGCAGGTCGGTCGAGTATCCAAAGGTCTCTGCCAGCGGCACCTCGGCGCAAATGACGGCTATACCGTCGCGCATATCCGTCGAGGTGATGATTCCACGGCGTGAATTCACGTCGCCGACCACCGGACCTTGGAAGTTTTCCGGGCATTCAATTTCAATCTTCATGATCGGTTCGAGCAGCGCGGGCTTCGTGCGCTTGAAGTATTCGCGGAAGCAATCCTTGGCCGCGATCTGGAACGCCCGGTCCGAGCTGTCGACTTGGTGGTAGGAACCGTCTTCGAGAATGACCTTGAGACGCACCACCGGATATCCGGCGACCGTCCCTTTGACGATCGACTCGCGGAAACCCTTCTCAACTGATGGAATGTATTGCTTAGGGATCCGGCCACCGGCGACCTCGTCCTCGAATACGAAATCTTCTTCGACGTCGTCGGTCAATGGCTCCAATCGTCCAACGATATGGGCAAATTGTCCGGAGCCACCGGTTTGCTTCCTGTGCTTGTAATTGAATTCCGTGGCAACTATCGGAGCCTCGCGGTAGCTGACTTTCGGAGCACCGACTTCGACTTCCACACCATATTCGCGGCGGATCCGTTCGGTGTAGATCTCCAAATGCAATTCGCCCATGCCCGCAATCAAAATCTCATTCGTCTCTTCGTCGTTAAAGACGCGGAACGTCGGGTCTTCCTTGCGGAATCGCTGCAGAGCCTTGGCCAGCTTGTCTCCGTCGTCGCGGCCGAGCGTGGTAACGGAGATCTTGATCACCGGCTCCGCGATGAACATGCTCTCGAGCGTACATGTCTTCGGTTCCGCGGCGTAGGTGTCCCCGCTGGCACAATCGAGACCCATAATCGCCACGATATCGCCGGCAGTGGCGCTGTCGATTTCCGCGCGGCGGTCGGCGTGCATCCGCACGATGCGGCTGAAGCGATCTCTGCGTCCCGTACGCTGGTTGTAATACATCTGCCCTTTTTCGATCGTCCCCTGATAAACTCGCATGAATGTGAGCTGACCATAGGAATCGTCGACAATTTTGAAGGTCATGCCCACAAACGGTTTGTCGGGATCGGCGGAGAGGGGATACGGTTCGGTTGGGTTCGACCAGGACTTGGCCTTGATTTCGCGGTTTAGCGGCGACGGCAAGTAGCGGCAGACCGCGTCGAGCAGAAGCTGAACGCCTTTGTTCTTATACGCCGAGCCGACGAAGACCGGGGTCACGTCTTGGCCTTGGCAGGCGGTACGGACCACTTGATGAATCAGGTCCTCCGAAATCTCTTCCTCCGATAATACCTTCTCCATGAGTTCGTCACTGTACATCGCCAATTGTTCGAGCATGGAGCGGCGAAACCGCTTGGCCTCTTCGACGAGCTCGGCCGGGATTTCCGTACGCTTTACCTCCGTGCCTTTGTCGCCTTCAAAGTAGACGGCCTGCATTTGGATCAGGTCGATGACGCCGGTGTAGGTCTCACCTGCGCCAATCGGCAACTGCATCAACACCGCATCGGAATTGAGCTTCTCGCGGACTTGGGCTATGACCCGATGCGGATCGGCACCGGTCCGATCCATCTTGTTGATGAAGGCGAGGCGCGGCACGTGATAACGCTTCATCTGGCGGTCGACGGTTAGCGATTGAGCCTGTACGCCACCGACAGCGCACAGAACGAGCACCGCGCCATCTAACACGCGGAGGCTGCGTTCAACTTCGACCGTAAAGTCAACGTGGCCGGGAGTATCGATGAGGTTGATCGTGTGGTCGTTCCATTGGACCTGGGTTGCGGCAGACGTGATCGTAATGCCGCGCTCCTTTTCCAAGTCCATGTAGTCCATGGTCGCGCCGTCGCCGTCGCCGTGGACTTCCTCCATTTTGTGAATGCGACCGCTGTAATAGAGAATCCGCTCGCTCAGGGTGGTCTTGCCTGAATCGATATGAGCGGAAATGCCGATGTTACGGATTTTGTCCAGATTCATAAACTGCTCGCGTCAATCAACAATCCAACCGTTGTTCCACGGCATGCATACCTAAAGTAGCACGCCACTAGGGTTTGTGACAATCACAACCGTGCGTGGTTCGCGTCGCCGAGACCTACGTAGGTGGACGACCGCGGCGGAAGAGTTTGCCAAGGTGGGTCCATCAGACACCCGGATCCCTGCCTCTGGCGCCTGATGAACGGGGTATTCTATTCGCATTCGACCTTGGCGGAAGGCCTATTTGAGGATTTCCCGGCAAATTTTAACAAACCGAAGGTAAAGATTCTGCCGATAGTCCACGCCGTCGTTGTCGAAATAACCGGCCAGTCTTTGCTGGAATGGATTTGCAAACGCTTGGTTCGGCTCTGCCAGTAATAACGCCAGACTCCAAAAAAGCCAGGAATCCAAAAGTTGGATCCAGAAGCAAGACACTCAAGTCGTAGAGACCACAGACTTCCAGGCGGGTCGCGACAGCCAACTGCCACGAATTTCGACTCGGTCTCAACTGAAACGGCAGCCCCTATTCAAACCCGTAGCGAGGTCGCATGTGTACGGATGTATAAGCACTCTGCGCGGAGGAAATCGTCGTTAGCCTCGATGAACGTGAAGTCTGGCGGGAGACGCAGTTCACAAAACCCGGCGCGCGACCGACCTACATCAACGGCCACCTGAGATCCCCGACCGATGGCCCAGCGAAGTCGACAGTAAGATGATGAACAGGAAGATGGATGGTAAATTATCTTCCTGTCCTTCATTTTCCTGTCGTCGCTCTTGTCTTGAGACGTGGGAGCGGAGATCAAAGCATGTTTCGCTGGGATTCGCGACTCCCGACGGCCTGGCACTTCCTTTGCGCTGCGCTCCTGTCGTCGTTCTTGTCGACCGACTTGTCGGCTGACGAACCATTCGATTCCGAGCTTCCGAACTGGCGTCGGTATCGCGAAGGGTCGCTCACCGCCGACGACTTTCGAGGCAAGGCCCCGCAACTTCGCGACCCCCGCAACGGCGGCGATGAACAATTGATAGCGTTTACGATGACCGAAGTTCGCTACGGCATTCGCTTCCAGGTCACTCGCGTGGGCAATCGGTGGACGGCGCGGCTGACCAGCGCCGACGCTTATGCGGTGGTTCTGCGGGACCAGTCTTGGAATCTGAGGCCGCAAGACGAGCGACTGATGGATCACGAGCAAGGGCACTTCGATCTCTCCCAATCGTTTGCTCTTGCCGTGCAGTTGTATTTTGACGAACAACTCAAATCTCGTCATTCGCCGATTGGAAACAGCGATTCATCGGCCGGCGCGACGCGCAATCTAGAGGACAAGTTGCGTGCCGAGTTGAAACCGATCTTTGATGAACAGGTCAAAGCGCAGGTGGAGTACGATCGAGTCACCCATCACGGCCGTGTGAGCGACGCCCAGGCCGAGCAGCGGAAGGTTCAGCTCGCGAGAATCGCCGAACTCGATGAAAAGCTAGCTGCGCTGAAAAAGAAGTCTCGCAAATGAAAGTCATCGACCGAGGACTTCCGATTTTGAAGCGGCCGGTTTATTGTTGAGGTCAGGGGGAGTCGTTCCGCGATTGGCGGTCCGGCTTGTCATCGTCCAGTGAGATTGAGGAGACTTCTTAATGTTTCATATTCGTCCGATTGTATGCGCGCTGATTGCTGTGGCGTATTCGGTCACGATTGTCGCGTGGTCCCAGACCGATACACCTCACACCTGGAGGGACTCGACGGGAAAGCACCGCATCGAAGCCACCTTCGTCAGAATCAATGACGGCAAGGTGCAACTGCGGCGCGCCGACGGTTCGACGCTAGAAGTTCCGCTCGACCGCTTGAGCGACTCGGATCGCGCGCTGGCCCAGCGGCAAAGCGTTGAAAAGAAGAAGCCCACCGCCAAGCCTAAGGTGAAGACGCCCGCGCGCGAAGACAAAGGAAACCAAACCGCCACAAAAACTACTTCGGGTGAATGGCCGCAGTGGCGCGGCCCGAATCGCGACGGAATCTCCAATGAGACGGGGTTGCTCACCAGTTGGCCTGACGAAGGTCCGCCGCTGTTATGGAAAGTCGGTGGCTTGGGAAGCGGCTATTCGAGCGTCGCAGTGTCCCAGGGAAGGATTTTCACGATGGGTCGATTCGGCGGGGATGTCGTGAAACTCATTGCGCTCGATGCTCAACAGGGTGGAGCGGCGTGGAGCGCTGAAGCGGGCCATGGCAGTGACCCAAACAGTACACCGACCGTTGCTGACGATCTCACGTTCGGCGTGACTTTCGACGGCGATCTGCTGTGCGCCGAAACCGCGACCGGAAAAGAAGTCTGGCGTAAGAGTTTTCAGAAAGATTTTAGCGGAAAAATGATGTCAGATTGGGGATTCTCCGAGTCGGTTCTAGTCGACGGCGACCGCGTGATTTGCACGCCCGGTTCACAACAAGCCATGCTTGCCGCACTCGACAAACGAACTGGCAATGTCATCTGGAAGACGGCCATGCCGGCCGGTACAGGTCGCAAGGGACGAGATGGCGCCGCGTATTCGTCGATCGTTATCAGTCAGGCGGCTGGCGTCAAACAATACGTGCAGGTGGTGGGGCGCGGCGCGATCGGCGTCGACGCAAAGAGCGGCGAATTGCTGTGGGGTTACAACGACGTGGCCAACGGAACCGCAAACATTCCCACTCCGATCGTCAAGGACGACTATGTGTTCTGCTCGACGGGCTACGACGATGGCGGTAGCGCGCTGCTGAAACTAACT
>CAZFLF010000344.1:0-6995 GCA_964519825.1 uncultured Pirellulaceae bacterium
CGTGAGTCGTCGTGAATTTCACGTGTCCAAACTGGAGATAGTTGCGCACTCCCCAAGGCAACAGCGCGACGATGATTCCGGCCAAAAGCGAAACAGCTGCGCTCCAACGCGACAGCCCCGTGAGTTTGACCCACAAACACGAGGCGACGACCAGTCCGCTCCAGGGGAGAAACGTCGGCCGACACAAACAGGCGAGACCGAGCAGGAGTCCCGCGATTACACCGTTTGCGATGTTCGGTCGTCGCAGCCAATTCGTCAGCCCCCACAATGCCAACACCGCAGCCAAAGTCGCCAACGTCTCTGTCATCAATTGCGTCGATTGATTGAGCAGAATCGGATCGAAGGCAGTCAACAATGCCGCGACCGTTGCGAATCTGCGCAGTCCCCACTGCTGGGCGATGAGCCAGACGACCGCCACGGTGAGAACCCCGCAGGCCAGATGAAACGCTCCGACCGCAGCGGGCAACAATTGGCCACCAGTCACAAACACGGCGAGCAGCACAGGATAGAGCGGCGGCCGAAAAGCGGTCGGGCGAACATTCGTGGAATCAACGCGAATATGGTCCACGCCCGTGCCGATGCTGGCATTCACATTCGGCACCGGAAGACCGAAGGTTCCCGAACTGCGCAGAGTTTCCGCGATTTTGCGGTAGGCGTCGGTGTCTCGATGGAGTCCTTCCGGCATAAGCAGTAGCACGCTGCCGCGCACGAGGAACGCCACGCAGACGACGACGCTCATCCAGAATTTGGAGCAAGAGCGATCAGGGGTCGTGTCGAATGAACTAGTCATGTGGCTGTAACGAATGCAGATTTCGTACTTAATTGTCGTCGAACCACGGGAAGCGTTGGAAACATTGGAAAAAGCGGTTTGGTTCTGCGAATTCCTCTGCATAACAGGGAAGTTCCGCCCCGGCAAGTTGCGACGACCGTTTGACAGAATGCCGGCGTTTGATTTGACTCAGTGATAATGCCCTTGCCAAATCGAGGCACAATGGCCTCCGAATTCCGATTGCCACCGACCATGCAGTACCGCATTTCCCCTGTTTACTGGCTGCTCACCCTCCTGCTGATCGGCTGCGCTGGAGGCTGTGATCGCTTATCGCGTCCAGCGGCGGCAAACGCCGTTTCAGTCAAACCCGCGGCCTTGCCGGACGACGAGGAATTGAAGCGACGGCTCGATCATGCGTTGGACTTGGTCTACGAGGATCGGCGGCTCAATGCCCGCGAACATGCCGCGTGGCAGATCGTGCATGGGGCGGTGGCGTTCGGCCGCGAGTTTCCGATGGAGAAGGATGGCAAAATCGTCTCCGCGATCGATTACCTCCTGGCCGGCGGGCAACTGGGCGGTTGGAAGCTGGAGCCCGGTGACTCGTTCGGTCAACGACGCGGACTGCGGGCCGTACTCGAACAAGGTAGCAAGATCGGGCAGGGACACCATGACCAATGGCTGGGTTACCTGTCTGGCTGCAATCTGCCGCTTGACCAAACGATCATCGTTAGCGGCACAACCTTCACACTCGCGGATTTGATCGCTCAGGTTGAGTGGGATGTGCCTCGTAACTTGGACCAAGAATTCAGTTGGACGCTGATGGGACTGACGACGTACCACTCGACTGATTACGAATGGACTGCCTCGGACGGACAGAAATGGAACATCGCGCAATTGGTCGAGATTGAAGCCGGGCATGACCTGAATGCCAGTGCCTGCGGCGGAGCCCATCGTCTCTGCGGACTAACTTTGGCCTACAAGCGGCACGTGGCCAAAGGAGGCGCCGTGGAGGGCGCTTGGAAGCTGGCGGAAGACAAGATCCTGGATTCTCTGCAGAAGGCCCGCGAGTTTCAGAACTCCGACGGATCACTCTCGTCGAATTATTTGCGACGCACCGGCCGGTCCGCCGACCTTTCGGAAAACCTCGGTGCCACAGGGCACGTATTGGAGTTCGTCGTGCTCGCCGAGCCCGACTCGGAAATCCGAGCCGATTGGATCAAACGGGCTGCGTTGTTTCTGTGCGACGTAATCGAACGGACAAAAGATGTGCCGTTGGAATGCGGTGCGCTCTATCACGCCAGCAGCGGCCTGGTGATTTATCGCGAGCGCCTGTTCGGCAAACGGGAATTCTCCCTCGCCAGGCTCCAGCAGTCGCAGCCGTAGTTCCAGACGAAGATGCGCGTCACTGGCATGCAAAGTTGCCATTTGAATGAACGTCAGGGGACAGGCACAAATTAGCGTCGGTCGGTGGTCCGGCTTTGGCAACATCCGCCTTGATCGTCACCATGCTGACCGTTAATCGGCGCGAATTGCAAAGTGCCAATCTACTGACTAGACTCCGGCAAGTTCGCCTTCTCGTCGATGACCGCGTTATTCTTCAACAGGAGCAGCCTCGTGACGAACAAGAACCATTTCCAGCGCGCACTTGTTACGGTCGTTTGTCTATTCGCTTGGACCCACGCCTCATTCGTCGGGTCTCAGGAACAGAAGCAGAGCGCGACTCTAGCAGGAAAGCGCTGCCCGATGTTCAAGGTCATGC
Source organism: uncultured Pirellulaceae bacterium (assembly GCA_964519825.1). Classification (GTDB taxonomy): domain Bacteria; phylum Planctomycetota; class Planctomycetia; order Pirellulales; family Pirellulaceae; genus CAZFLF01. The sequence continues at coordinate 2,529 of CAZFLF010000344.1, forward strand.
AGCATCCGGGTTATTCGACTTATTACGCGGTCCAATGTCCTGGAATGACTAACCCAAGTAGCCTCGACGCCCCAGACACGAACTCCTTAGGCTGTTCAAGTCTTTATTGCCAGCCGACAATCGTTAAGGAGGGGAAAAGTAAGTCGCACTCTTTTGACTCGGATCTATCCGACTTAGGTAACGACGGCGATCCGGACGGCAATCGGCCCAAATACGATCCAGATCCAAAGACGGAACCCCAGTGTGACCGCAAAAAGCACTTTGTGATTAAGTATGCATTCAAGAATAACTCGAAGATTTCTGTTTATGCTCAGGTCGTTCTCATCAAGGTGAAAAAAACCGGCTATGCAGGAAGATTCATAGCGGTGGGTCACGAAATCGAGGCGCCGGCAGCCGGCGTTCCTGTTCGACAGATAACAAATCTCGATGATGTTACGCGCGAAGGCAAACATTGCCATGAGGTCGTAGTCGACTTGATACCCTATCAAATCACTACCTACAAAGGGACCGCTGAAGACCCCGAATAAATGATCGCTCTTCGTCGCAAGCAATTGGACCGGATCATTCTTCAAAAGGAGCAGCTTCGTGAAGAACAAGAACCAGCTACACCGCGCACTTATCACGGTCGTCTGTCTATTTGCTTGGATCAACACCTCATTCGTCGGGTCTCAGGAACAGAAGAAGCCGGCTCGAACCGAGACGCCGGCTCCCACAGACAAGCTGGAGCGAACAGAAACGATTTGCCCGGTATACAAGGTCATGCAACATTCGGGATATTGGACTTATTACGCAGTCCATTGCCCTGGCATGAACAATCCATGTAGCCTGGACGGTCCCAACACGAACTTGTTTGGTTGCACTTCGATGAGTGACATATGCCAACAGGCGCGGGATGGGAACGGTGAATGCCACAGGCATTCTTTTGACAAGAAGCTTGGCGACGAAGGTAACGACGGCGATCAGGACGGCAATCGGCCTAAACACGATCCAAATCCACAGCCTGAATCAGACTGTGATGTCAAAAAAACCTTTGTAATCAGGTATTCATTCAAGAATGATACGTCCAAGTCTGTTCATGCCCAGGTCTATCTCATCAAGGCGAGCAAAGCAGGCTATGATCCTAGATTCATAGCAGTGGGTCACGAGATAGAGAAGCCATCAGAGGGTGTTCCCGTTCGAGACATAACAAATCCCTTTGATGTTACGCGCTACGCCAAACGTTTCCACGAGGTGCGAGTCGACTTAATACCCTATCCAATCAGTACCTATAAAGGCACCGCTGAGGATCCGGACTAAATCGTCGCACATCGTCTAACCAATTGGACCGAGACATTGCGTTAGCATGTCGACGTGAGGCGGCGTCTATTCGCCCTCAACGATTGCCGCGAATGCTGCTCGCGTGAGCCGCGGCTTGTCGCTGCGTGCACATCGCAACCCTAGTGCGGCATTCCAAGTTCGGCGCGATGCAGCGAAGCGCGAGCGTGGTCCGGTTTGCGTTTCAGAGAGGTCCACTTTTCCGGAGAGTAGCGACGCTGGACCACCGCGAACGATCCGTTCCTCCAATGCGCTTTGGGTATTCTTAAAACCGAGTTTCAGGTGGGTCGGATAAAACGGAGCCCAAGAATCGGTCCATTCCAGGACGTTGGAGTATAGGCCGGAAACAGGGACAGTTCGCTCCAATCGATCGAACTCTGGTGTTCCGATAGGGCCGAGCGGCCAAGTCACAATCAGCGAGCTGTCGTCTCCCCAGGGGAACTTCTTCTTGCCCGCGTCCGTTGCGGCAAACTCGTACTCGAATTCACTGGGTAATCGTTTCCCAAACACTTCGGCGATTTGGATCGCCAATTCGGAACCGACAAACGTTAGGGCGTTCGAATTGTCCACGATTCCTTCGCGAAGCTGCACGGGGAGTAATTCGGGGTAATAGCGCAGGTAGTTGCCGACCGTCAGTTCGGTTGAATCGAACCAGAACGCTGGGATCCGTCGGTCATGAGCTGGGATTGTGGTGTCGCGTGGGAGCCCGACAGTAAACCGATCCGCTCCTTCGAACAAAGCCATGCCGCGAGTGATGGAATCGGGAGGGACCTCCACATACGGTATTTCGATAGTTCCGTCGGCGCGCGCTGTCCAACGTTCGTGTCGATGAGGACCTGGAAGGCCGTCGGTGGTACCGGGAACGTGTCTATACACTTCATGAAATCCGTGGTCCTTCGCGACGATCACCACGAGGTAATCGCCCGGTTTCAGCTTCGCTTGAATCGGACTTTCCCCGTGGACCCGCACCACACGATCAAATTCTGGCTGGCCGTCGGCCGGATCGAGCGGCCAAAAGACCACTTCCACGTCCGTGGCCCGGCGACTTGCGGTCGGTTCGTCGAGCGGTGGTTCCAAGGTCCCGTCGCCCGCAAGATTTCGTAGCATCACATCCAGTACGACGGGGCGGGGTGCCACTTGCGGCGTCGGCACGTTGACGGTCGACACGGGCACGCTGCGCGACCAGGCGCCTACCGCAATTGCAATCGCCAAAACCGCGACGGCTATGGAAAAAGAGAGGGCCGGATTACGCCGAATTGTGCGAGCTGAATGTTCAAAAATACTCGGCCGCCGTGCAGTGATCGAGCGACCATCTAAAAAGCGTCTCAGATCTTCCGCCAACTCGCGTGCGGTTTGGTAGCGTTTTTCGGGTTGCTTCTCCATCGCCTTGAGAGAGATGGTTTCCAGATCGCGCGGCACATTGGGCTTGAGCTTGCGAGGAGCAATGGGGTCATCATGGAGTATCTGATGGATCAAGAGCCGACTGCCGCCGAGAAACGGACGGCGCCCCGTCAACGATTCATAGAGGACGACTCCCAGCGAATAAACATCGCTGCGCCGATCCGCGTTACCGCTTTCACCCCGAGCCTGTTCCGGAGACATGTAGGCTGGCGTACCGAGGATCTTCCCTTCCGCTGTGATCGTGAATTCGCTGGCCTCCAGTTTGGCCAGGCCAAAATCCAGCACATAAGGCTGACCGTCGGTCCCCTGCATGATATTGCCAGGCTTCAGGTCACGATGAATGACTCCGTTTTCGTGCGCGTAATGCAGTGCATCGACTACCGTGGCGCAGAGCTCGGCCACTTCGCGAGGTGTGCGTTCCTTGATTGTCAGCCAATCGGCGAGCGTCACTCCTTGAATAAAGTCGCTGACGATGAACAACACATCTCCCTCACGGCCGACTTCGTGCACGGCCACAATGTTCGGGTGCCGCAACTTTGCGGCCAGCTGTGCCTCGCGCAGAAACATCTGGCGATCGGATTCCTCCAAATCGGCCAGGCGCGGAATCTTGACCGCCACGATCCGTTTGAGCTGCGTGTCTCGTGCACGCCAGACATCGCCAAAGTGTCCCCGCCCGACATGCTCCAACAACTCGAAACGCCCAATCGATTTGAGGGTCGATTGCCGTAGCGAAACGGTTTCTTCCACGCTCCAGGGGACCTGGCTGCCACAGGAAGGACACCGAATCGAGTCGCTCGGCGTCTCGGGGACGACCTCCAAGGGATGATGGCAGTGGGGACAGCGTATACGCATGAGAGAACCTCGCGTGCGTGCGGCGAACTTGTCACTGATTGGCGTCTACTTTCCAACCACCAATCAGAGTCCTCAGCTTCTGAGGGTCATTGCGGAACAGCAACAGTAGTTCGAGCCCCGCATCCACGGACTCAAGTGGGGGCGATTCGCCAGCCCAATTGGGACCGCCGATCCCGTACCCAATTGCTCGGAATATCCCATCCGTGTTCGGTGTTCCCTGCGTCCCCTTCAATTTCAGGTAGCTGCCGCCGCTCGCATCGATCCGCGCTAGGTGCACGTACGGCCGTTGTTGGGCATTCTGCCAATTCATGGCTCGTACCTGTTTTTCAATGATCGCGGCATCAGGACTGGGGAACGTCTGCATGTCTGGGTCGTCGAAGTTGACGTAGACGGTCATCTTCAATTCTGCCGTTGCCGGCGACGTGGGGGCTGCCCCGCTGCTTGAAGTAGCTCCCTGGGACTGAACACCGGGAGCAGGCGCAGGACTGTCCGAGCAGCCAGGTATGCACCAGACCGCAAGTAGGACAAACGAGGTCGCAACCGATTTCTTTAGATATGCCATAAAACAACTCCGAGCCTAAAACGTATTGCATTAACCGGATGGATTGGCGGGCCAACGGATTCAGCGTTGATTCTCCGTCACTCGTTGCCTTCCTTGTCTACATCCATGTACTCCCAGAGTTCATTCTGGTGGAGCCAGATTGGATCAGCATTTGCCCGGATGAACTCATCGACATCCATTCCGTCAATCGTCGGCGGGCGTTTGACGCGTTTCTGCTTCCCATTGACGAAGATGATCATGTACTCTCGTCGGCGCCGTTTCTTTTCCGCCTTTTCTTGCGATGTTAGTTTCCGTTTTTGCTTTGCCATCATCAAATCCCTAGAACTAACACGTTGAGT
>CAZFLF010000345.1:0-1976 GCA_964519825.1 uncultured Pirellulaceae bacterium
CTGCGGGTTCTGGTCGGACGAGAGAAGAAGCTGAATCTTTACGGCCCGTTGGATTTCATCGATCAGGTGCACCACAAACTTCGCGCCTATCGCTGGAATCTCGTCGATCAGTACCTGTGCGACCTCGTCTTCGTCGTGACTGAGATCGACCCGTCGCTGTCAACCAGAAGCGCGCGATTTCGTCTCAAGGATGCGTTTGCGAGAGAAGCGATTGCCAATAGCCGGATCGTTGAGGGCGTCGTCTGCGACGAGCCGACCTTTCGGGTCTCTACCGCGGTTCTCGAACATCGCACTAGTTGTCTCGCGTTCGCGCTCGAGGAAGCCGCTCATATCAACGTTTGGAAGATCCGGCTGGCGGAATTGGGGTTGCCAGTCGGGCCGTGGCTGCGCGAGCTCAAGCGCGCCGTAGTCGAGAACAAGCCCGAAAACCATCCGATCCAGGTCCCTCCCGCATCGGCAACGTCAGAATCGCGTGAATTGCCTTTGGGTATGCTGCGAAACGTGGTGACTATAACGCGTGGCCAGAAAATCGCGTATGTGACGGACGCAGCCGACACGTCTGCCAATCGCGCGTCCATCGTCATGCTTGCGCGGAATGCCGACATTCTGTTCATCGAGGCTGCATTCGCACAGGCGGATGCAGCTTTGGGCGCCGAGCGCGCGCACCTGACCACTGCCGCGGCCGGACAGATCGCACGCGAAGCCGGGGTGAGCCGCGTTGAGCCGTTTCACTTCTCTCGGCGCTACGACGGGGATGAGGAGCGGCTGCTCGGTGAGGTCATGGCCGCCTTTAGCGGTGGTGGTTCCAAAGGAGGGCAGCCCTCAACATGACGTTCTCGTAATGAGCTTTGGAGATCCGACGTCATTGCTCGAGGCCGCAGGCTCCCTGAGTCTGGTCGCAAAGAACCAATACTATCAGCATATCATCTTCCGAAGCGTTCTGCGGCTTCGGAATGCGATCAGCCGCCCGTTTTTCCTTGCGATCGCACCTGATCGCTCGATTTGCGAGAAGGTACGGCTGACCGTCTCGAAAGTGAGCCCAAGATAGTCTGCAATCTCCTCACGAGTCATTGGAAGCTCGACGTCCTTGGAACTTTTCATCCGCTCGGCGAGGTCAACCAAAAATCCCGCCAGCCGACCTTCGGCGCTTCTCGTGAGAAGAAGTGCGTGGTTCTGAATACGTCGAAGCTCTAGCGTGGTAGTGGCGAACAGCAGATTCGCCACTCGGCAATCTTGGGCGGCGAGGGCAAGCAGCGCACTGCGCTTAATAAGCGTCACGGTGACCTCTGTAACCGCTTCTGCCGAAAGGGCCCGCACTTGGCTGTTGCTCAGGTCAAGGAATTCGCCGGAATAGTGAAACGCAGCGATCCGCCGCCGCCCATCTCGGAGTGCTCTGCAGGTGCGCACGATGCCACTGACGACTATATGGATGTCGTCTGCGGCATCGCCCTCGCGGTAGATGACTTGATTTCGTCGGAAGCGAATATGGTTGCGTCCGAGACCGAGAATCAGGCGCTTGGTACCGCGAGGCGATGATCCATTGGGTCGAGTTCCTGTCAACGGGATCAACGGCAGGTCCGCGGGAATGGTGTCGGACAGCTCAGTGCTTTCTGATTTATTGCTCTTGAACATTGCTCTCACCGTGCGGCAGGTAAGTAGCTCAGAAGCGGCGTTAGGTAGCCGTTGTTCCGATGCGCGCTTGCGTGCGGCAAGCCTCAACACACATGGTCCAATCACGCGGCCCCAATGATTGCGGCTTACGATCCCGAGGTGATCGCCAGCATGCTTCCGGCGTATTGTGCACGCATTCAGATTTCTTTCGCATCTGGCAGGAAGCCCCTTTCTTGCTCCGCGGGTCGACGTCGTGCCGTCCCAAGGATCTGTGGAGCTCAATGCCTTGGCTCGCATTCCTCCATATATGAGGTGGGATCCGTCGGCCGGCGGCACCGCGTCCGCGATTTTCTCGCGCTGACGCG
>CAZFLF010000345.1:2076-6994 GCA_964519825.1 uncultured Pirellulaceae bacterium
GGCGTGGCCGTCGATGACGGTGTCGCCACTCTAACGGGGCATGTGTCGAGCTATGCCCAGAAACTTGCCGCGGAAGAGGCTACGCGGCGGGTACGGGACGTTCGCGCGATCGTTCAACAGATCGAGGTACGCTATAAGGGAAGCCTCAAGATTTCCGACGAGGAGATCGCAAAGCGAGCCCTGAACTCCATTCAATGGGATGCGACAATCCCGGAAGCCAAAATCAATCTGACAGTACAGACCGGGTTCATCACACTGAGCGGCGAAATTCCCTGGTACTATCAAAAGAACGCCGCGGAGACAGCTGTTCGCAGGATCATGGGCGTCACAGGTGTCGCGAACAACATTTCGATCGAGCCCAAAGTTCAGCTTGGCGATGTGAAGACCAAGATCGAGAATGCGCTCAAGCGCCATGCTGAAGTTGAAGCCAAAGCGATCCAAGTGAGCGTCCTCAACGACACGGTCACATTAAACGGCAAGGTCGACAATTGGGACGAGCGCCAGGCCGTTGAGAATGCTGCCTGGTCGGCGCCGGGAGTCCGGTCAGTTGTAGACCATGTGACGATCACCAGATGAGCTGACGTTGCCCCTCATGACATTCAACGCGCCGAGCGGAGCGACTACAGCGGTGAGGCGACGGATTATTCTGTGTCCCACCGCTGTACGGAGACGGTCTGAACTTCACGCGTAAGTGTGCCTAGGACTCCAGATTTCCGGCACGGGCAGACCCACTGCAAGCGAAGTGCCCGGCATTTGTTGAGCAGTGCCATGTCAATTCGGAAAGTTCTGTTGCCAATAAGTGGCGATGACGATGTTGAGCCACTGGCCGACATGGCGTTCATGATTGCAACTATGTTCTCGGCCAAAGTGGAGGGGCTATTTGTTGAGTCAACGTTCATAACCGTGCCGATGCTCGGCGAAAATACCGATCCAGGCCAAATCAAACAGTCTCTCAAGCAAGCACAAACGGAAAAAGAGCAGAAAAAAACGCGTGCGCGGCAAGTCTACGATCATTCGGTCGGTCGCTTTCCGAAGGTGGAATCGACGTTCGTCGTGCGCGAAGGATCCCAAGATGCAGTCTATGCCCAGCGCAGCCGGCTTGCCGATATTTCGGTGATCGGCTCGGCGTATAAGCGCGACAGCGAGTCTTGGCGCAGCGTTCGGGATGCAGTGCTCTTCCAAAGTGGCGGACCCGTCATGATGGCACCCTCGCGAAAAGCTCAAGGCGAGGGATTGGAAAAGGTGCTGATTGCGTGGAAGGAAGGGCTGGAGGCATCGCGCGCCATAAAGGCCGCGCAGCCCTTCATAGCCAAAGCCAACGAAGTGCACCTTATTGCCATCGGGGAGGGCGAGGAGAGCGTCTCATCCCTTCAGGATGTCGAAGAATACTTGCAACTGCACTATTCCGAGGTGCGTAGCGAGGTTCTTGCCGCCGGCAAGCGTGGGGTCGGGGAACGCCTTTTGGCGAGGGCAGAAAGCCTGGGTGGCGCGCTTCTGATCACGGGCGCCTATAGCCACTGGCGGGGGCAGGGGCGGGCTTTCGGCGGCGTGACGGAATTCATGCTTTCCGAGGCGACCGTGCCGGTTCTTATGATGCACTAAGCGGTCCGCGCGAGATCATGGGCGGCGCCTATCGCGGACGTTTGCGACGGCTGCCGTCGTAGGGACGCTATGGAGCCGCACCCGATTGCCGGATCGCCGCGGCTAGATCGTCCGCACCTGCCTTCCGCCGGCTCTTTCACGGATGCCTTCGATATTATTAGTATAACTAGGATAACATTCCTATATATCCTTTTGAAGCGGCGAGCCTCCTCCTAGGTCGTCGCGCATGACCTCTCCGGTGAAGGGCGCGACATTCCGCGACCGCCGGCAGGTGACTTCGGGGCCGGACGTCTCCCTTCCCCCAACGTCCGGCCCCGACCTTTTCTGAGAGGTAACAGTCCTACTCGGCTGATCATCGATCTGGCTGACCCAATGACAGTTCCCGCACTCGGCCATGAGCGTCACATGCATGCAGACGCCGCTGCGAAGCGTGATCGAATCACGGTCTTTCTGGTCGCGAAAGACGTCAAACGCAAATCGGCCGAGGTCCAAGCAAAAAGACGCAGGCAGCCCGCCTGAGGCGATCTCCGCTGGTGGCCTCGACCGGCCTAAGGCGTGACGGTGATGATAGTCCAACTGCCGGCCATGAAATGCCTGGCGATGTTGCAGATCAGTGCATATTTTCCGGCTTTGAGATTGAGCGTGAGCGAACCCGAAGTGCCCGGATGCAGCTCGGCGACTCTTCCGAGGTCGTGTACGACTTCTACGTCGACCCGGTTCTGGTCGGCCATGTAGGGAAGCTGCGTGGTTTCGCCTGCGATTGGGTGACCAGCATCTCGTGGATCGTATCCTTCGAGTCGTTCGTGACCTCGAAGGTGACGGCGCCGGCCTTGGCCGTATGGGGCGTTTCCGTGATCCCCATCGTTGCCTTGGTCATATATCCGGAAATGATGCCGATGCCGAGCCCAGTCGGCATCTCCATATTCGTTCCATGGTCCCACAGCGACACCTTGATTGTGGTCGCGGCCTCGCTTCGGGATGGCACGATTGACAGCATGATGATTGCGGTGAGCGATAGCGCTGCAGCCACGAGCGATTTGCGCACGGATGAGGTCTCCTTTGGCTTCGCTGTCCTGAACCCGATTTCGCGGTTCTACCTTGCCTTGCTCAGTGTTACCGAGACGAGGGTCACATCCGTCCCTTTCGGCTGGATCACCACCGATTGCCGGTTCCCGGTCGTGGTCATGGACATCTTTGCCGAAAAGCTGCCTCCCGCGGCGACGCTCACCTGGATTCGACCTTTGTCGGCGCGACCGGTGATCCGACCGGATACATTGCGCGTTACCTCCATCCAGTTGCCCGAAAGTGCTCCGTTATCCGCATTGACATAGGCGTTTACCTGAAACTGGTAGCTGTCGCTCGAACAGCGTAGCGCCTGCTGAAGATTGTTGCCGTCACGCATCACCACATACTGGACCCGGCAACGCAGCCGCTCCTTGGTCCCGTTGGCGAGTGAAATTGTGCCGGTCCCCGACCAGGACCCATCCAGGCCGACGAATGGCCCGGACGCGGCGTCAGCACCGCTTGGTGAGCACAGGTGAAACGCAAACAGTGCCGCTGCGATTGCAGCCCCTGCGGATTTCCATCGACGCGGCGACTTCTCCCACGAGACGGCGAATCTCCTGCTTGACTGCATTCAAATCACTCCCAGCGTCCAGACGACCAGTTCACTTGCCGCCTCGCGAAAGGCTTGATCGAGCGCAGCGGCGGCGCTCGCCGCATCGGTCGCGCTGACCCGCGCGCTCCCTTGGAATGTTCGCGCGCCCACGATCGCGCCGCTCTCGTCCAGAACCTTCGCGCTAAGTTCGACCTCCGCATCAGGCCGAGGGTCGTCCGTAATCGTGAAATCGCGGATATCGACCAGAAGCTGGTCGTTGGCCGTGAGCCCGTCTGTCGGAGCGCTGACTTGACGGTAGTCGGCGTTCTCGAAGGCTCGCACGATCGTCGCCTGAACAAGTATCGGGATTGTATCGCTCCACCGCGCATCCTCGAATTCGGGGTTAATCGCGCTGCCAGAGCGGACGAGGATCCTCTGCGTGTCGAACAGGATCAACGTGGTGGGCTGGGCGACGACGAGCTGGCCCTGCGGCATCGTTGCGATCGGCGGGAAGGTTTTCGGTGCGGTGAGGCCGTAGTTGGCGGGGGAGGGCTTTTCACTCTCCCCGCCGAATGTCTGCTCGAGGCCGACGACGATCTTGTCGATGCGATCGGAATTGCGGGCGAGCGCATCGGAGAAGGTGCTGAGATTAGCGATAGTGTTCTTGAGCGGGACCGAATTGTCCGCAAGGATCTGATCGAGACGTTGCAGCGCCTGCCGCGCGGCCTGCATCGCATCCTGGCTTGCTGTGACATCGGCGACGAGAAGTGGGGGCCCACCGGTTGACGCCGGGATGGGCGGTGCCTCGGATGTTCCGCCTTCGAGTGCGATCGACGCGACGCCCGTCAGGCCTTGGAAGTTGAGGGCGACCGTCGTATCAGCGCGGACTGGCGTCCGTGCCTCGACCGAGATCGTGGCCGTCACGTCGCGAGGCCTGGATGAATTGAGCCGTATGTCGGTGATCTCGCCGACACGCACGCCATTGAAGAGCACTGCTGATCCCTTGAGGAGGCCCGCTACCGGTGCCTCGAAGCGGATGAGATACAATGCGCGCTGACCAAGGCCGCCGGCCATATTCAGCCAATAGACGAAGACGAAACCGCCCGCGATTGCGGCGAGTGCGAGCAGCCCCACCAGCAAATAGCGCGCTCTTGTTTCCATCTTTGGCCTATATCCCGATCGACGAAAAGAAGATGGCGAAAAGGCCGTCGACCAGGATCACCAGAAAGATCGACTTTACCACCGACGTTGTCGTCTGAAGGCCGAGTGACTCCGCGCTGCCGCGCACCTGCATGCCCTCTGAGCAGGCGACCACGCCGATGATCAGGGCCATGAACGGGGCCTTGGTCATGCCGACTTGGAAATGGGTCATCGTGACCGCCTCGTTGAGTCGGGACAGAAAGACAGGGGGGCTTATCCCACCGTAGAGCCAGGACACGAGGCCGCCGCCGGCAAGAGCCGATATGGCGCCGAAAAAAGCTAGGATCGGCAGAGCGCAAACGATTGCGACCACGCGCGGCAGCATAAGAACCTCGGTCGGGTCGAGGCCCATGGCTCGCAATGCATCGATCTCCTCGCGCATCTTCATGGAGCCGAGCTCGGCCGTGTAGGAACTGCCCGAACGGCCGGCGACCATGATGGCGACGATCAAAACGCCGATCTCGCGGAGGACGAGAATGCCGACGAGGTCGACGACGTAGTCGCCGGCGCCGAACAGAC
>CAZFLF010000346.1:0-6968 GCA_964519825.1 uncultured Pirellulaceae bacterium
GGCGACTTGAGCGTACCTCATCGGCTCGGCGCGCGCCTTGGCTATGAGGCTGCCTTAGTCGCGCTAGGAATTGATACGGTGAAGCGAGCGCCGACCTTCGAAGGCTACATGGAATCGACCGCACACCAGGCGAAGCAACATTGGAGAGTATCCGGCCCGAGGGATCAGACTCTGAAGTTCATCACCAGGATAGTCGAAGTACCCGGACGGGAAATCGATCCTGAAGAAATGCGCGACCTGGAAGAAGAGGTCGAAAAATCTCATAGAACCGCCAGCCGCTTCAGGAAGGAAGATCAATCCGCCGAATCGTTGCAGGCGAAAGCTCGTTTGCGGCGATATTCGAATCTTCTCGAAAGTTGGCAGGCTTTCGTCAACCGAACCGAACCGGTAACTGTTCAGATTCAGATGCTCCGCATCGGCGAGCTGGCCATCGTAGCGATGCCCGGCGAGGAGTTTGCCGAGATCGGTGCGGCCATCAAGAAGGCTTCGCCCTTCACTTATACGATGTTCGCCGGGTATTCCTCGGGAGAAGGCGGCGGCTATATGCCGACAGCCGAGGAGTTCGACCATGGCGGATATGAAGTTTGGGGCACCCGCTATGGGCGGGGAGCAGCCGCGGAGGTCATCCGGGCCGCGAGCGAAATGTATCGCGAGCTGAAGTAACAAGTCGGTCCCTGCCCCGCAGAGCCGAGTGGCGGCGCTTCACTTTCCGAGGGCGCCGCCATCCAATTCTGAAGGGCTCATTTTTGTTTTGATGCGAACCCTTAATCAGCATTCCGCGACATCGCAGCTTGTATCAGCCATTGGCAGGCTTGAGGACCTATAACGCATGTTTACCATTAATCGGCGTCCGCAACTCAATGCAATACCTCGCCGGATTCTCGTGTTGAAAGAGATGGTTGCTGCCGCTTGTTCAGTTCGGTCAATTAGTTACGTTGGCGTACTCTTGTTGGTCTGCAATGTTTCCGCAGCTCACGAGGACACACTGCCTGCGTTTCTGCAGGCCCAAGAAACAACTCAAACGCACGCGATTGATAAAAAAGTACATTCACACGGCGGCCCCTCGAGTCGGTTAACTATCAACTTAGTCGATGCTGGCACTAATGCGCCTATCGCTGGACTCGTGCGAATTACAGAAATAAACTCCGGACAATTTGTTGCTATGCCGGACCTGGTGAAACGCGAATTAGGCTGGCATGCCATGCCTACCAACACATCAATTGATGTACCACGTACTCAGTTGAAGGTTGAAGCCGCGCACGGTTTAGAAACGGAGCTGTTTGAATTGATTCTCGACTCGATCGGTACAGACGAATTGACGATCGCGCTGCCATTGAGGAAATTTTATGACACGCAGGCTCGTGGACTGAAGTCTGGCAATACACATTTACATTTGAGGAATCTGTCGCTCCTTGAAGCGGACAATTATCTGCGCATCGTGCCTGCAGCCGATAACCTCGACTTGATTTACCTGTCATATCTGCGTCGCATTCCTGACGAAATCTCATACATATCTAACGAAATAGTAACCAGTAGACTAAATGAGGATAAACCGACCGATTTGTTTATAAACGACGCTTTAGTAGCCATTGGCCAGGAGCATCGCCATAACTTCGGGATCCATGGTGAGGGTTATGGTCATGTGATGTTCTTGAATATTTTGCAATTGATCCAGCCAGTCAGCATCGGTCCCGGCCTAATGCAAAAAGGCACCGATGGAGTCCCGTTACAAGAGGGAATCGTACAAGCCCGCGATGGCGGCGCAACGGTAATTTGGGCCCACAATATGTCAGGATTCGAAGATATTCCGAACTGGCTTGCTGGAACGTTGGATGCTCAGAATATCTTCGATGGTGCTTGGTCTAATGACAGATATATTGGCACGTCCGGGACATACGACGATACCTTTTATCGCTATCTAAATTTGGGTATGAGGGTGCCGTTCTCTACGGGTACGGATTGGTTCATTTACGACTTCTCGCGAGTCTACGTACCTATTGAGGGCGAGTTAACAAGTCAACGATGGTTAACAGCGTTATCGGCGGGCAAGTCGTATATTACAAACGGAACCTTTTTGGAGCTTGAAGTTGCGGGGCGAACAATCGGGGACACTGTTTCTATGCTGCAGCCAGGGGCAGTGGATATCACGGCTCATGCGATTGGCAGAGAAGATTTTGGCCGGATCGAACTATTGTATAACGGCGATGTCATTAACGCCGAAACTACCAAAGCCAAAGGCTCACATTTTGAAGCTGATCTGACGTTCACGTTGAATGTTAGCCGATCGGGTTGGATTGCTCTCCGCATTGCGCCGGATGCACGTAAAAACTTGTTCGGTAAACCTTTATTTGCTCATACCAGTCCAGTTTATATTGAACTCGCAGGCAATCGTTTGTTCGAGCGGCATATTGCTGAAGAACTGATATCAGAGATAAAGCAAGACATCGAGGCGATTCAGGTCAATGCCTTATTCGCTGACGAGGAAGAACGGACGAGAGTGCTAGCCGTATACCAAGCCGGAATTGTTACTCTTCAAGAACAACTGCGAATAAATCGCGAACAATAGGACTCCCGCCGCATTCTATACATATGCGACACTCATTGTGATGGGCGCCAATTGACGTCCCAGGGTTAGGCCCCTTTTGCCGGACAGTTGAGTTACGCACGTTTTGATTGGTGTGGATGGCGAGCCCAAAACCTTTGGTCCAGTCACGCTGTAACCCCCTCGTTTTTCCGGACCACTCAGTAGTAGAGGGTTAGCGGGATTGTGCCACCAAGTATTGCCGTGGCGCGACGTTGCCGAGCGACTCGTGCGGCCGGATCTCGTTGTAACGAGTGAGCCAGTCGGCAGTCATGCGGTACACCTCGCCCAGGGTTTCGAACACGTAACAGTTGAGCACCTCCTCGCGGTAGGTTCGATTGAAGCGTTCGATCAGGCCGTTCTGCATCGGTTTGCCGGGCTGGATGAAGCGCCGCTCGACGCCGTGCCGCCGCGCCCACTTCTCGAGTTCGTCGCTGATCAGTTCCGGGCCGTTGTCCATGCGCAGCCCCGCCGGCTTGCCGCGGATCTCGATCAGCTCGTCCAGCGCCCGGACGATTCGTTTGGCCGGCAAGCTAGTGTCGATTTCGATGCGCAGCGCCTCGCGGTTGAAGTCGTCGATCACGTTGAAGGTGCGGAACCGACGACCCGACCACAGCGCATCCGCCATGAAGTCCGCCGACCAGACTTCATTCGGCTGCGCCGGGATCACCAACGGCGTCTTCACCCGGGCCGGCAGCCGGCGCTTGCCGCGACGCTTGAGATTCAGCCGCAGCGCCTTGTACACGCGATACAGCCGGCACTTGCCAAGACCCGGGCCACGGATCGCCGGGTAGAGCTTGTCGAAGCCTTGGGTCGGGTTGACACCGATGTAGCCCTCGATCGCCGCGATGATCAGTCGATCGTCCCGCGGACGAGGCGGCGCGTAATACGCCGAGCGCGCCAGGCAAGCCGACCGGCAGGCCTGACGCACCGACATCCCGTGCTCAGCGACCATGAAGTTCACCAGCTCGCTGCGGGCGGCTGGCGCTATAGCTTTTTTTCAACGGCATCCTGCAGCGCGTGATGCGCCAGCGACAGCTCCGCGAACATCTTCTTCAGCCGGGCGTTTTCGCCCTCGAGTTCCTTCAGCCGCCGCAGCTGCGAGACATCCAGGCCGCCGTACTTCGCTCTCCAGTTGTAGAACGTCGCTTCGCTGATGCCGTGCTTGCGCACCAGCTCCGAGACCTTCACGCCGGCCTCGGCCTGCTTCAGCACCGCAATCATCTTCTCTTCACTGAACCGGGACTTCTTCATCGAGTTCTCCTGTCGGAAAACTCTACTCCCCAGTGGTCCTGATCGTCAGGGGGTTACAGTTCCATCACGGCTTTCACCCGCGATCCGGTGATCGAGGTATCCACTTCGATCGCCACACACTCGCGCGTGCAGTCGTCGACGATGTTCAGGCACCGCAGTCGTCTGCCGTCCGCCAGACCATCGGAGACGAAGTCCATCGACCAGCTGAGGTTGGCGGCCTGCGGCTTGGGCAACGGCTTGCGTTCCACCAGGCCGATGCGTTTACGCTTGCGGCGGCGCACCGCCAGGCCTTCCTCTCGGTACATCCGATACACCCGCTTGCGATTGACCGCCCAGCCCTCGCGCCGTAACCGCCGGTACACCCGACGGTAGCCGTAACGACGCTTCTCACCCGCGATCTCGAGCATCCGTGCGCGCAGCTGGGCGCAGTCCGCGCGCCGACTGCGGCACCGATACAGGGATCGCGACAGCTTCAGCAGCCCGCAAGTGCGCGTCACACCGAAGTCCCGTTCCGTCATCAAGACGGTCACCGCTTCGCGCTTCGCCTGCGGGCCTACCATTTTCGGCCCAGTAGATCCTTCAGCGCTGCCTTGTCGAGTTCCGCATCGGCTAACAGGCGCTTGAGCTTCGCGTTCTCGGCTTCCAGTTCCTTCAACCGGCGCGCCTCCGACACCGTCATACCGGTGTACTTCGCTTTCCAGTTGTAGAACGTCGCGTCCGAGATCCCGTACCGTCGGCACAGCTCCTTCGTTTTCGCCCCTGCCTCCGCCTCTCGCAACACCCCAATGATCTGTTCTTCCGAAAACCTCTTCGCCTTCATGGTCTGCTCCTGGTGAAGCAGACTCTACGCCGGTCAGGGACTAAACTCGGGTGTCAGGTCGACATGACCAAGCCGTACTGCGTGGCTTTTAAGCAGAAGATGATACAGCGGCTCACCGGGAGGAGGGCAGTGAGTGCTTTGCAGCTAGCTAGAGAGAGTGGCGTCCGACAGCAGAACTTGTCGCGATGGCTGGAGGAGGCGCGTAGCCTTCCGCTCGTGGCCTCCGACAAGCGCATCGTGCGTGAGAGGACCGTCGAGCAGAAGGCTCGGGTCCTGGCCGAAGCGTCCAAGCTGACCGGCGAGCAGCTGACCGCGTACCTCGAGCGCGAAGGTGTGAAGTCTCGCAGACTTCGAGCGCTGGCGACTCGCGCTCGAGGAGCACGGACGAGCATCCGCCTTCACGACCAAGCGCATCCGTACGCTGGAGCGCGAGCTCGCTCGGAAGGAGAAGGCCCTTGCCGAGGCTGCTGCGCTTCTGGTCCTAAAAAAAACAGTAGCGAGCTTGTATCAGGACGAGGACGACGACACCGACGGGGAGAGCGAATAGTGATTCTCTCCGCGATCGCCGCGGCGCAGGCGTCCGGCGCACGTTTGATGGCAGCCTGTCGAGTCGTCGGCATCTCGGCTCGTACCGTGGAGCGTTGGCGAGACCAGCCCGAAGGCGACGATGGTCGATGTGGGCCTCATCACCGACCGCATAACGCCCTCTCGCCCATCGAGGAGGCGCAGGTCGTGAGCGTGCTGACAAGCTCTCGGTACGCCGATCTGTCGCCGAAGCAACTCGTGCCGCAGCTTGCCGACGAGGGCCTGTACCTCGCATCGGAGTCGACGATGTATCGCGTGCAGCGCCGTCACGGGCTTCGCACGAAGAAGCGAGCCGCGAGTCGAACGCACGTGACTCGTGCATGCATGGTCCACCGCGCTACTCAGCCCAACCAGGTCTGGAGCTGGGACATCACCTGGCTGCCGACCACAGTGCGCGGCTTGTACCTGCATCTTTACCTGGTGATGGACGTCTGGAGCCGCCGCATCGTCGGGTGGCGAATCGCGGAAAACGAGTCCGCAGCCACCGCGGCCGAGCTCGTCACACAAGCCTGCCGCAACGGCAACGTCAATCCTCGTGGCCTCGTGCTCCACTCGGACAACGGCACGCCGATGCGCGGTAGCACGATGATCTCAACGCTGCAGTGGCTCGGAGTGATGCCGTCCTTCAGCAGCCCGCACGTCTCTGACGACAATCCATACTCGGAGGCACTCTTCCGAACGCTGAAGCACACCCCGGCATACCCGCGTCTGCCGTTCGCCGACAGCGCGTCCGCGCAGCGATGGGTCGCTCGCTTCGTGGACTGGTACAATAGTGAGCATCGGCACAGCGCGATCCGGTACGTGACGCCCGACGAGCGCCACTACGGCCGCGAGCACGACATCCTCGCCCGCCGTCGCGAACTCTACGAGCGCGCGCGGAGTTCCAACCCGGAACGATGGACTTGCACAACTCGCAACTGGGCTCCGATCGGGCTCGTGGTCCTTAATCCCGATCGAGCACCGCTTCAGGCCGCAGCATGAATCTCGCGACAACTATCTTGACACTCACCGACCGCGCTGGTCTGCGATGTGTAGGATATTTAGAGGAAATACCCCATGACTAAAAAGACAGCGGTTTCAGATCGACTACCGACTTTGAAGGATGTTGCAAAACTCGCTAACGTGTCCGTAATGACGGTCTCAAATGTTGTAAACAGAAGAAATGGATTCGTTAGCGAATTAACACGCAGGAATGTGGAAAAGATAATCCAGAAAGTCGGTTATAGACCAAGCGCAACGAGCCGACGCCTACGCAGTACGGAAAAGTATTCCGTTGGAATGCTGATCGTTGATGACTCACTTGCGTTCCTAAGTGACCCTTTTATAACCGAAATTGTGGCTGGATTAAGTAACCACCTGAGTTCCAATAAATATTCACTGAATATCCAGGGAATACAGCCGCATAATTTTGCAGTGGACTCTATATTCACAAACATCGGAACCGATGCCATTTGCACCATCTTATGCGGCTCGCCAGAATCAAGAAGAAAAATAGTTACAGAGTTGCTGACGCTCAGGCAACCCCTTATAATTTTTCAGGAAACACTGGAGTTCAAACACAAAGACGTTGCGGTAATCAGTCAGGATGATTTCGACGGTGGCTTTGATATCGCTTCACATGTCCTTTCCCAAGGGGCAAGAAAATTATTGTTGCTCCAAGTGACCAAAGTTTCTCCTTTAAGCATGACTTCACTAAAACTGAAGTGCCGGTGAGTATCGCATGTTATA
>CAZFLF010000347.1:0-6963 GCA_964519825.1 uncultured Pirellulaceae bacterium
CCCAGACTTGTCACGCCGGTGGTTCCCCACGTTCTGCCAGAAAAAGGCGGAGTGGTCCTGGGCATAGTTCGTGAGGCAGCTTTTTAGCGGATCTTGGTTGGGAATGGCAAAAATTACGTCGTCGATGATCTGAATATAGGGTCGGCACTGCACACCCAAAAACGCTGCAACAATCTCCGAAATCGTTGGCCATTCCGCGGGCTGGTGAGGGTGAGGAGGAGCACAGAGGAACAATCGAGCATCATCAATCAAGACGATATCACCCGTGCGATTGGACAGGCAAGCTAACTCATTCAAAAGTGGACACTCATCTTCCGCGCCGGCCGTCTCTCCTCCAGACCAGTGTCCGTCCAGCCAGAACACCGCTTTCCGCTCACCAATTTCTGCAAGTATCGCCGGCAGCACTTCCGACGAATTTCCCAAAAGCGGCCTGACGCCTGGAAGCTGGGCGAGTTCTTCCTTGTGCAAATTGTAAAGACTTTCAGCGCGCTCGATCGTGAATACGGAATCGAAGTGGTTGGATGCCCAACGTGTCGTTGAACCGTGAAAGGTGCCCGTTTCGATGAAGACGGTCGCGTCATTGAGCTGGGCGAGTTTCAGAGTGATTTCACTCGGAATTCCTGATGTTACGATCCCCATGTTGGCTCCTGCCTGGGTTGCCTGGAAAGATCGTCAGAGAATTAACTCTGATTAGACGAGCGAACAGGTAGTTTTCCCTCGGTGACAAAGAACTCGAATGCCTCTTTGTCCAAATGGCCGTGCAGGTCCAACTGAGCTTTGATCCCAACGAGGTCGGCGGGCCGAGGCGTTTCAAGCGTTTTGTTGCCAGGCAGCAGCAAAATGCATCCCGATGCGGGGTGCCGCCAGACTCGGTGGTTCTTTTCGGCGATCTCTCCTTGTTCGAATCCGAGATCCAACAAGAGTTGATTCAACTTCTTGTTAGTGAGTCGATGAGCCATTGTGTCATACTCCGTCAGGTTGGCGGTTGCGTCCGTGCCAATGACATTCTGCGAAACTGATCAACAGCGTTTACGGTCAATTTGTTTCGCGTCGGAATGCGAACGGTGAACGTCTGACTGTCTTCGATCCCATGGTCGTCGAGGTAGGTTTGAATGTCGCTCCAAAATGCGCGATGCTTCTGAGCGTCGTACAACACAAGAATGAATGGGTGGGCCACTTCCCAATACCAATAGCGCACATGGGCCGTTTCGACGGTACACGTAACACTTTTCCCGCTGTCAACGAAGCTGGGACTGTCCGTCGCTTTGACTTGGAATTCGACCCAACCATTCTCGATCTCAAGTGTCTGCGTGGAAAAGTGCACCATTAGCGCGTCGGTACCGTACTCCGGCTCAGTAATTCGCTTTGAGCTGGTGTCCCCTGCGGAGAACCTGGCGTTCTAGGAAATTGACTCCCATTTCCCCGATAACGTGCTCTCGGGGACGGCGTTTGCGATGTCCCTCCAGCGTTCCCATTGCATTTTGACGTCCTACCGTAACAACATTATGCGAATTGGAGATAGATCAATTCCTGGCGTTCGATTCATATCGGCTCGATGGAACGGTAAGAACGAGAATCGGGACACGCCAGCTGTTACGATTTCGACTCTGGGGGGGTTGGATCGATTCAATATCGAGAACAGCGTAGCCAGCTAATGTTCCAACAGATTTCCCTGCCTTGCCTATATTGACGCATTCCGTTGGTCGACAGCGTCAAGCCGTGAGGCCTTCCATTCGATCCCGGAACTGCAGTAGCCAATGTTCATTCAAGCGTGTCCTCACCGTCGCCGGTCGTGAAACTCTGCTTTCACGTTGATTGAGTCGTCTTTTATCACCGGCTTTGAGAAATTGGATGAGACTGCGGAACAGAATCGACCGTAAAGCGGCTAGTAGTTCCGCCAAGTCGTCGATTTCGATTGCGTCGAAATCGATGATCAAATGTAAGTCTAGTTCGCGGTGTGCTTGTTCATCCGCCATGCGGCACCTCCATAATGGACAGCGACAGTGTAGCCGATAGCTCCAGGAGCCATTGACCTAGACGGCATCCCAGCCAGTGGAGAGACCGGGGTCAGGACACCTTTACCGGTCCATGACCCAATCTTCAAAGCTCTTCCAAGTTCTCAAAGAAGCAATCGCTTCATTCAGGACGACGCCTGCGAAACCAGCGCCGGGGCCATCGAGATTTCTACTTCGACGTTGTGATCTCGCCGGTCATCGACCAATGGCACGACCATTTCTGGTTGATCCTTACCGTCCAGGGAGACGCGACTTACGGTCATCCCGTCTCCGCTGTTACGAATCGTGATGTGATAAAAAGTCTCGCGAAAACGGTAATGAATCTTGAATGAGGTCCACGCACCCGGCAGGCAGGGGGCGAAGCGAAGCTTATCCACCTCCAAATGCAGCCCTAACAGCGATTCGGTAATCAGGCGATACATCCAGCCTGCCGAACCGGTGTACCAGGTCCACCCACCGCGGCCAGCATGCGGCACCCCGTACACGTCGGCGGCCACCACGTAGGGTTCCACGCGGTAGGTGGCTGTGGTTTGAGGCGTCGCGCCGTGAGTGATTGGGTTGATGAGCGAGAATAGTTCCCAAGCGCGCTCACGATCGCCGAGTGCCGCGACCGCCATGACGGTCCAAATGGCGCCATGCGTGTACTGTCCACCATTCTCACGAACGCCGGGTACGTAGCCTTTGATATATCCCGGATTGAGCTCCGACTTGTCGAACGGTGGATCGAGTAGTTGAATCTGCCGGAAGTCACGGCGGACGAGGCGGAGATCAACGCTTTGCATGGCGAGTACCGATCGTTCATGCGTACCTGCCCCAGAAAGGACCGACCAGCTTTGCGGAAGCGAGTCGATCTGGCATTCCGGGTTGGAAGCTGAGCCGAGCGGCGTCCCGTCATCGAAGTAAGCTCGGAGATACCACTCTCCATCCCAGCCGTTCAGCTCGATGTTTCCGCGTAGGCGGCCCGCCTCGACGGTGTACCTGTCCGCGATCGCATCATCACCGCGCCGCTTAGCCAACTCTGCAAACTGTGTGAGCACCTGGTACAGGAAAAACGCCAGCCACACGCTTTCTCCTCGCCCGTCCTTTCCAACCAAGTTCATCCCGTCGTTCCAGTCCCCACAGCCCATCAGGGGCAATCCGTGCGCGCCGAAACGAAGGCCATGGTCGATGGCCCGAATGCCGTGCTCATAGAGGGTGTCGACATCGTCGGTGATTTGCGGCAGGTCGTAATTAGATTCCTCATCCGGCCGTAAGGGTCGAGCGCTCAGAAATGGCACGCGCTCGTCGAGTACGCCGATATCGCCGGTCATGTGCACATACCGGCAAGTGGCGAACGGCAGCCAGAGGTAATCATCCGAAAAGTGTGTGCGGACGCCCCGACCGATGGGCGGATGCCACCAATGTTGTACGTCTCCTTCACGGAATTGGCGCGAAGCCGCACGTAGCAGATGTTCGCGCAGTAACCGTGGTTCTGCGTGCACCAGCGCCATCGCATCTTGCAACTGGTCCCGGAAGCCGAACGCGCCGCCCGATTGATAGAATCCCGTGCGCGCCCACATGCGGCACGTCAACGTCTGATAGACGAGCCAGCCATTGGCCAGGAAGTTAACGGCGGCGTCAGGAGTTTCCACATACACCGCGCCGAGTGTTCGGCTCCAATAATCCCACACGCCTTCGATCGCCGCGTGAGCGTTGCCGACACCGCGAAATCGCTGAACGAGCTGCCGCGTCTGATCTTCACCATTGGCCGCTCCGAGGGTAAATGCGACCGTCTTTTCCTGACCTTCGTCCAACGCGACTTGGACTTGGATCGCCGCGCACGGGTCAAATGCCACGCCGACTCGACCTGAAAGCCGCACACGACGCAGCGCAGAAGGATTGGCTGGAGAGCCGTTGCGGCCGAGAAATTCGGTGCGATCGCCGGTGAACGTCCGGGCCGTTTCACTGCAATCGACGAACACAATTTTATCGGCAAAGTCAGAACTATACGCATTGCGCGCGAAGAGCGCGCCGGTGCTCGGGTCAAGTTCCGTACTCACATGCATCAGCGTCTTGCTGCGCATTTCTCCGAGTACCCACTCCCAGTAGCCGGTGATCGAAAGTTGACGGGGCCGGCCCGAGCGATTCGTAATTTTCAACTTCGCAAACTTCACCGGCGCATCGATCGCGACGTACACACACAGCTCAGTAACGATGCCATCTTCCGTGTAATCAAAAATGCTGTAGCCAAAGCCGTGGCGAACGATATAGGAATTGTGACCGCGGGCCGGCCATGGTGACGGAGACCAGAATCGTCCGGTCTCTTCATCACGCAGATAAATGGCCTCGCCGCTGGTATCCGAGACCGGGTCGTTGTACCACGGGGTGATACGAAACTCATGGCAATTGTCGGCCCACGAGTAAGCGCTGCCGGTACCGGAAACAACCGTGCCGAATTGTGCATTGGCAATCACATTCACCCAGGGCGCCGGCGTAGTCTGGTGGGGGGCGAGAATTGTGACATACTCCCGGCCATCGCGGCTGAATCCTCCCAAACCGTTGAAGAACGCCAGGTCACGCTTGGGAAGTTCGGCCGCCTTAATCGGGTCGGGGCGGCGACGCAGTGGCTTGAGAAGAGGAATTGAAAGCTCGGCCCGTCCGCGCTTCTCGACCTGCTCGGCCAGCGTTCCCGCGTCGTCGAGCAAGACAACTCGCGCTACAGTTTGCAATAAGGCTCGATCTTCTTCCGACATCTGCTCCCCCCGGCGAACGAAGATTCCGCCGGGCCGATCGACGAGCGCCGCCTCGGGGCTCGCAGCTACGAGGTCCATGATCGATTCCTGCAGCGTCTGCCGGTACACCGAGTCGTCCTCGTTCCAAATTACCAAGTCCACGGCCAGCCCTTTCAGCCGCCAGTACGCGTGTGCCTGCACGGCCTGGCGCACCAGTCCGATTCGGTCGTGGTCCCGAATGCGGACAAGCACGATCGGTAGGTCTCCCGAGATACCGTACCCCCACAGTCCCGATTGCCCACGGCGGTTTCGGACGAGCACGCTGGCCTTAGCTCTGCGGAGTGCCGAAGCATAGATGATCGAGCCCGCCAGGCGGCCATAGGTCTGCGCATCGGCCTCGGAAGCATTGAGCTGCTGCAGCAGGATGCGGCCGTGAGTCCAGGCCAACTCGAAGACGCGATCGGCCAAGCTGGGGTCACTGTACTTTTCCGTCAGGGAGGCGACCGCTTCGCGTGTTTCGGCGACTCCGGTCACGATGTCTATACGCACCACCTCGTTCGGCTGTAAAAGCACGCGCTGACGGATGCTAACAACCGGATCGAGGCTGGCTCCTTCAGTATTCGAGTGTTGAGATCTGGCCTCGAGGGCTGCTGGAGCGGCGAGGGTCTTATCCCGGCCGATGAACTTCATCCGGTCAGTTTCATAGGACGGTTCGCCAATTGTTGTGCCGCGGACCGTCATCATATGCGTCATCCACGGTGGCCGCTCTTCTGCGGAACGCGGACGGCGGGTGCAGAAGATCGCCTGACGCGAGCGAATTAATTCCGATTGGACGAACAGATTGCTAAACGCAGGGTGCGATTCATCCTGGCCTTGAACAGCCAGGACCACCTCGGCATAACTCGTCACTTCAATCGTTCGCGGACCTTCCGAACGGTTTGTCAAAGTGATTCTTCGCAGTTCGATATCATCCTCGGGTGAGACGCTGATCTGCGTATGCGTCTCGATGAGATCGTCGCTCCGCCGGAACTCGGCACGCGCCTGGGTAAAAATGGCTTCATAGGATTTCGCGGCTTTTCCGGTGGGCTGCCAGGCCGTCGACCACAGTACGCCGCTGTCCTGGTCACGCAGATAACAGAAAGTCCCCCAACAATCCCGCGTGGGGTCTTCGCGCCATCGAGTCACAGCTAGGTCGCGCCACCGGCTATACCCGCCGCCGGCGCTGGTCACGGCGACATGGTATCGCCCGTTAGACAGGAGGTGGACTTCCGGCACCGCACTGCGCGGATCGGTAAAGACGCGCATCGTGCCCGTCTCTTCGGGCGATGCGCTGAGCGTGGCGTTGGCTTCCGCGACGTGAGGATAGACGGTGGCAGTCGTTTTCGGGATGCGTTCTTGCAGCAACAGCGTCGTCGCTCGCAGCATGGGATCGGCATCAAACCGGCGCTGCATGGGTTTCTCCAGGAGCACATACGCCAGCGCAACCAGGCTCATTCCCTGGTGATGGGCCATGAACTGCCGAACGGTAACTCGGGTCACTCCCGGTGGCAGACGCGATGGGGTGTAATCCACGGCTTCAAAAAAACCAAAGGCACCTTCCTGGCCATCGGCAGCCAATTGTTGCAAGTTTCGGCACGCTGCCTCCGGCACGATCATCAGTGCCAAGACACTCGCATACGGAGCAATCACAAGATCTTCCGCCAGGCCGCGCTTGAGCCCTAATCCGGGTACGCCAAATGCCCGGTACTGGTAGTTCCTGTGGATGTCAATCGTGTTGTACCCCGACTCCGACATCCCCCACGGCACTCCCCGCTGTCTGCCATATTCGATTTGCCGACGGACGACCGCCCGACAGGTCTGATCGAGCAGCGTGTTGTCGTAAGTGGGCATCACCAGGAGTGGCATCAGATATTCGAACATGGAGCCGCTCCAACTCAGGAGCGCCGTAGCGCTCCCCGCAGTCGTTAGCAGACGTCCCAGTGCGAACCAATGTTCCTGACCAACATGGCCTTGAGCGATCGAGATGAAACTTGCCAGTCGCGCCTCCGATGCCAACAAGTCGTAACAGCTGGTATCCAGGCGGTGTTCGCTCTCGTTGAAGCCGATGGCGAAGAGATCTCGCGCTTTATCGTAGAGGAGCGCAAAGTCCATGTCCGCCAGTTCCTGGCACTCCTGGGCAACCCGGCCCAGGCTAGTGATTCTCTCCGCAGCACGCCGTGAGGAATCGGCGACCGATT
>CAZFLF010000348.1:0-6951 GCA_964519825.1 uncultured Pirellulaceae bacterium
ATTCAAGCACGAGGCGGAAGTCGCCGCGCTTTGATCCCAGCCTGCTTGCGCTGCCCCCGGCTAGCAAGACCTTTCAACCAGAACGATCGCTAGAGATGGACCAGAAGCAGAGGGTAGCAACACGCCCAACGGATAAGAGATCCGCTCCACTTCATCGTGTCCGCTGTACGATCACGACGATACGCAGCCGTGTGACTCTTCACTCAGAATCTGCTGCTCTTACACTTTCGCGATGAGGCTTAGTTCAACGTGACACATAACTTGAACGTGACACATAACTTGACTGCCTATCATTGAGCAGGAGAACTGCGGCTCGCGCCACTACCTCTGGCGACCCGTAGCTGTTCTGCGGAACCAGTGTCGTTCATTCCGTCCTACGCTCGGCGGAACGCATTTCCTGAATGAGTTGTGTTTCGATCGCGCCGGGTGCTATTGCGTTCAAGCATGCCGCCGTCAAGTTTCGTTGCGGTCCAGGATTGTGAATTCTCCTGCGACTGCGGCTTGACGTCTGCCTACAGGCGTAGGTAACCTATGCTTACACATGTAGGTGCACTCGCAAAACGGCCGTATGAGTTGCGACTCAAAGGAGACATCATGCCAGACGCAGAATCGCTTCCGGCGCTGTCGGAGACGCAGTGGGAGATCATGAACGTCATCTGGGAACGCTCAAAGTGTTCGGTGGCTGATGTGTGGAAACTGCTCAACGAGCGGCGTGGGGTCTCGCGGAACACGGTGCAGACGCAGATTGTGAGGCTTGAAGAAAAGGGCTGGCTGACGCACAGCGAGGGGGACGGCGGCTTTCTCTACGCTCCCACTGTCTCGCGTGAAGATTCGCAACGGAGGAGCGTGCAGCGGTTGATTGAGACGGTCTTCGATGGCTCGCCCGAAGGTTTGGTTCTGACGCTGCTCAACGGGGGCACGCTCTCAAAGAGCGAGGCCGAGCGGATCCGACAGCTCATCTCCAACGCGCGGAGGAAGAAGTCGTGAACTCATCTCTGGAATTCTGTCTGGCTGTGTTGGGACAAGTCACGGCGATTAGCTTCGTAGCAGTGCTGCTGATGTTGCTCTCGCGGTTCAACGCCGCGACGCGGCATGCGGTCGGATTGCTCGGGCTGGTGTTGGTGCTGACCAGCCCGTTATTGGCGTGGATGTTGCCTCAGACCGCTTGGAGGCGATCAGAGCCGCAATTGGACTTACCAGCGGGTTCGCCTCAGGGTCAGCTCGAATCGATTGCAGCGCGTCAGTGGCAACCGGTCTTGAACGATCGCGAATCGGATGTGCCTGCAGCGGAGCAAGCGGAATCATCCCTAATCGCCGCAAGCTCGATGGCGACATCCGTGGCGTCACCTCGAACTGACAGGAATTCTGAAAACAATCGGGCGAAGTTCTTTGGTTCCAACGGAAAGACCTCGCTGAGTTGGTTGCTGCATTTGGCCGGAGCCGTATGGTTGGCGGGATCAGTCGTGTTGGCGTCGAGGTGGCTGTGGCAGCTTTGCCGACTACGGTGGCTCGTGCGATCGTTGTCGATTTATTTGGAGGTGGATTCGCAGGCGTTTGACGTCGTGGCGAATGAAGTTCGCCGCGAGTTGAAGCTCCGGTGCCTGCCACCGATCGTGGTATCGGATCTCGTCCCGATGCCGATGGTGCTGGGAATGTGGCAGCCCAGGATTGTGTTGCCCCGCGAGCTGTTGCAGTCTGGTGCGGAGACTCGGCTGCGGGACGTGTTGATTCATGAATGCGCTCATGTGGCTCGGCGTGATCCGTGGGTGAATGCGGCTCAGCGATTGGCGGCTGTCCTATGGTGGTGGCATCCGGGAGTATTGTGGCTGAATCGACTGATTGCTCGTTCGCGCGAGGAGGTTTGCGACAACTTCGTGCTGCGGCATGGCGACGCTCCGAACTATGCGCAGACGTTGCTCGAACTCGCGGAACAGTGCTCCGTGCGAGGGGGGTTCGTGCCATCACTCGGATTGCTGGGATCGCGTTGGACGCTGGAAGAACGGATCACAGGATTGCTCAAACCTGGGAGAGACACGATGACTCAGACCAAACGACGGACGGTGGTGCTGACAGCGGCGTTGCTCGGAACGATGTGCTTGCTCGTCGGTGGTATTCGAGCGGTCGCTGAACCTCAGGCGAATCCTGATGCGAAAAAGCAGCCGAACATTTCCGGCTCAATACCTGCGGTTGACGAGAAGCCCGCGACTAAAGAGACGGAAGGCAAGCCAGTGGTGGCAAAGCGGAAGGTCGTTATTCGCGGGACGTGTGTGGATGAAGGATCGAAGCCGGTGGCGAATGCTCGAGTGCGAATCTTCCTGCACGCTAACGAGACTGACCCTCTGGTTCTCATCACCGACAAGAAGCTCGCTCTCGACGGCACGTTCGAGGTGCGCGAGGTCGAAGCCGAGTTGCAGGAGCGACGAGACCTGGTCGTCATCATAACGGCGGACAACCACGCTTCTTATGTAACTTTCCCGAATAAGGACAATGACGGAATTATCGAACTCGTCGCGGTCCTGTCGTCCAATCCGGGCACGCTGTCAGGTGTCGTCACTGATTCCAAAGGGCAACCCGTAAAGGGAGTGACGGTGTTCCTGCCGGGTGGTCAGCATCTCTATCCTGGTATCTGGAGCGCCGTGACAGATGAGAAAGGCCGCTATGCCATCACCGATCTCAAACGCTGGACTCCGGAGTCAACCAGGACGTTTGATGCGGAAACCGGGACCGGATCAATGGTGAGTCGCTGCGCGTTCAGGCTGATGCACCCCAATTACGCACTCACGCTTGCGTTGCATACGGGAGTCCCGCAAGAGGTCAACGTGACATTGCGTCCACCGTGCGTTGTTGAAGGGCAAGTCGTCGATGCTATGACGAATCGGCCGGCGGCCGACGTTGTGGTGAGTGCTCAGGGAGTTGCGCGCCATGGTTTTTATCAGACTCGCACGGATCGCGAAGGCCGCTATCGACTCCTTATGACGAAGGACCATTACAACATCTGGGCTGATGCGGATGACCGGATTGCAATCGCCGTCAAAGCCTTGAAGGTGGAGGAAGGCAAGACCGTCTCGAACGCCGACACCCGATTGGTTCGTGGCGGCTTTGTCGTTGGCCGTGTCCTCGATGCTAATGGCAAGCCTGCTTCAACAACGGAACGCAAACGCCAGACAAGTGTGAGGAACGGCGCGAATGCAGCATCGAATGAATCATACCCCTTGCACGTCGCCCACTACGGCCCCGCGCGGCCGCGAACAGGAGCGGCAGTGACTTCGACCAAGGTCAATGCCGATGGCACTTATCGGCTGCGAGTGGCACCGGGCCAAAACTACATCTACCTGATGAGCGGCGGGAAAAACTCGGCTAGTGTCACCGTCGACGATGGCCAGGAAACGATGCTCGATTTTCAGCTCGGGAAACCGAAAAATGGATTTGATGAGCCAAATCCTGATGTGAAGCTCGCCGACAAACTCCGCCGAGAAGCCGAGGAAGAAGATGCCGCTCAAGCAAACGGGAACAGTAAAAAGGCGTCTACCAAACCGGCAACAAGACAGCGAGCCGCGACTCCCACGGGGAAGCTGCTCGATCAGCTCGAAGAACAGAACGCTGGCAATGTGCGATTTCAAGATCCGTGGTGCCAAACGCTCAAAGAGATCGTCGATCTCGGTCCGGCCGCAGTTCCGGAACTCATCGAAGAACTCAACGCAACCAACAGCGACATGATGCTACGGTGCCTCGGATTCGCTCTGCGCGCCATCAACGATAAGCGAGCGGTTCCAGCGTTGATTCGAGCGATTCCCAAGACGCTCTTGCCGGCCGGTTCGGACATGGGATGCCGCGCCGAGGATCCAGTTCTCGTCAAATTCATGCAACAACACGATCTCGACAATAACAATGAAAAGAATGAGTACGGCTTCGGTCGTCCCGTGCGCGAGGTCTTCGGTGCGTTGCAAAAACTGACCGGGCAAGAGTTCGATGAGGAACAACTCTTCTCCGTGTTCCACGATGGCTTTGCCTCGCAGCAACGAGCGCAGCGAGAACTCTTTTGGCGTTCTGCGAAGAAGTGGTCTGACTGGTGGGAACAGCATTGGTCCGAGCATCTTCAAGAGGCCGAGTACTCGCGGGTAAATCTGCCGGTAGCAGTGACGGAAGCGATCGAACTCCCCAACTTGCGGATGCATTTCAAAACCAGGGAGAGCCACGGCAATTGGATGCTTGAATCGGTCTTCGACCCGAAAGCGAAACGCGCCTTCTTAGACCTCGACACGGGTCGCGTCGCAGGCTTGCCGGACAAATGGCGGAACGCGAAGACCTTGGACACCCAGCTTGACGACAGCACCGCCTGGGCCGCTCGCGAAGGCTTCGACATGTTCGGGACCGAGTACGACTCACCGCGAGACGGTCAACGCTATTTTGCTCTGCGGTCGATCGGCCTGCGGGCTTGGGAGCTCGGTAAGGATCGTTGGAAGATGCAGCCGGCCGACGTGACGTTAGAAGCACTCCAAGCGGAAGGCACACCCGTCGACGGATTGCTCCTGCACTACGACCGCAAAGCCGAGTCCTTCGATCCGAAAGAGACCGCGACGTTCCTTTACATCACGCGCGAAGGAACTCCGGGACTTCTCTTCGTCGGAATTGAAGTCCAAGACGTCAGGTGGAAACCCGGTGGAATTTCGACGCGAGACCACGAGCTGAACCCGGTTGGTTTCTTCAAAGGCCGGCGCTTCGGATGGACTTCGTTCGAGGAGGTACCGGCGAAGTCTGCGAAACGGCGATAAACGTTGCTTGGCGAATCGAGTTTGTCGCTAAGAGTGAGTTAGCGTCAGCGCCCTTTGCCATCTGGTTTGGCTAGAGAAAAAACAAGACAGCCAACTTGTTGCCGCAACCTGGGAAGGATAGGTGGCCCGTTATCGATTGTTGCGGCCCAGAAATCGCCGCAGTTCGCCGAGGCGGATGCGATCCACGAATTCAAACCGATCAGGCAATTCTCCCGCCCCAAACCACAAACCATTTTTCGCGCGTCTCGGCAAATGCGACTTCCCACCTTCCTCAGCTTACCCCAAAAAGTTGACTGTCTGATTTCTAAGTCACGATCCTGGTCCATGAGGTTCGGGGTCGCGGCGTTGTCCTTGATCTCCGGGCCGACGGGGTAGCTCGCGGCGGGAACGAAGGCGAGCAGGCATCGGTCTTCCAGGGCTTCCAGCCGCAAGTGGCGGACAGCGGGCCCCCGCTGGCCGGAAGCTCGTCGCTCCTAGCGGGTGGGCGTTCGTGTGAAACGGGACTTGAGGGCGTCGAACCAAGAGCGAATTGACATTTGAGAATTTCCTGTGGAATGTGGTCCGCGATACAATGGCGGGACATTGATTCCGGCGCGCAGACCGAGCGCCGGGGCCGGGATACCCGCGTACGCGCGGGTCGCGGGCCGGTGAGGAACCTACTTGACGGTTCGGACCTCACCGGCCGCTTTCGTTATCGACCCATTATGCGAGCCGACGCGCGCTGGACTGGCCGCGCCTGCGAAGCGTGAGCTCGCCCGACTTCACTCGTCATCGTCGTCATCGTCGTCGTCATCCACCGAGCGCAGATAGTTCCGGAGGATGTACTTGCCGACGTGGCGTCCCTGATGGGCCCCCGCTTCCTGGTCGAAGCGGAAATGGATGCCGCCATAGACACGAGCGTCATCGATGTCGTCGGTGATCTCGTCCCAGGCGGTGTAGTTGAGGACGATGCCCGGCGCCCCGGGATGGGTCAGGGTGACGGCATGGCCGTCCTTGCCGAAGGCCCGCTTGAGCACCGCGCGGGCGGCGCCGGACACAGTCGCGTGTCCCGATGCGTAGCCCGGGAACGCCGGGGTGGTGATCAGCGGGAGCCAGACCAGATCCCGGTCGGTCCGTCGATTGCCGTCCAGGTCGCCGGCCCGGATTGCGGTCACGGGCCGCCAGAAGTTGTAGTGGTACTTGGTATCCCACCCCGCGATGGAGGCATCGCCCATGGCCATCGCCAGCAGGGCGAAGATCCGCGCGTTCTCCGAAAGCGACTTGCCCTGCGCGGCGCTGACCTGGCGCGCGGCCGAGTTGAACACCTGCACCGGAGAGGCGGCGGCGTAGAATTTCGCCACATCGGTACGGTCTTGCGGCCGGAAGGGGCTGACCAAACTGCCGAGGAGCTTGACCTCGTTGTAGTCATTCGCATACTTGCCCGTGTGGAGCGCGGGCGGCGGCGGCAGGCGGAACTGCGAGCCCTCCTCCAGTCCGAACGGGGTCACCTGGCCCCAGTGGGGCAGGAAGGCTGGCGCGAGCGCGGGCGGCGTCGGCTGCCAGTCGCCAGGATCGGTCCCCGGTATGTAGGGGACGACGGCATCCCAGCCATCGCCCACCCGCAACAAAAGCATGGCGAGCGCGGCGTCCTCGCCGACCGCGATGCCGTCCTCCTTGGCCTGGCCGTCCGGGATCGCCGCGAGCGACGCTGCCCGCAAGGCGTTGAGGGCCGCGGCGCTGTCTGGGCGCAGGATCACCAGGGTCCGATGGGCGGCGGCAATGGCCGCAGCATCGGGCGAGGCCCCAGCCGGCGCGTCGATGACTCCGAGGTACGGCTCGTAATCCCCCTCGATTGCGTTGACCGCCTCAAAGACGGCGAGTTGAACGATCGCGCCCCACCGCGTCTGGAAGATGGGGTTCGTCGGCGGCGCCGACACGGTCGTCTGCATGATCTCATTCCAGTCCGTCACCGTGTCGGCGTGCGCGGAGGAAGCGATGGGGGGGGCCAGCGCCATGGCCAGTGGCAGCACCAGGAGCAGCAGGCCCCGGCACCAGGCGTTAGTAAAGAAGCTTCTCATACACATACCCTTTCAAATTGGAACGTGGTCTGCGGTACAATGGTTGGACATCGTTCCCGGCGCGCAAACCGAGCGCCGGGGCGGTGCCGGGCCGGTGAGGAGCTTGCTTGGCGGTAAGGCCT
>CAZFLF010000349.1:0-6951 GCA_964519825.1 uncultured Pirellulaceae bacterium
CAATACCCACTCAACCGACTGCTATCACAACCAAAATTCAGGTAAGGACGAGGCACCTTGCCCGTCGCGCGATCCCAGACAGGCAAAATGTCTATTCGGCGATTTTACGGGCGTCCGGTGATGAGTGAATAAGAAGTGGTTTGTAATCGTTGTCGCGTCCGGGAAGGGATGCTCCCTTCGCGGCGCGTTGTTGAATACTTGCCCTGAATATTTTCACAGAAGGAGAACGCAAATGAGCTGTTGCCGCAGGAGTTCGTGGTTAGCTGGGGTGATTCTGGTCGGGTCGGGCTGTGTTGGTACTGTCCTTCGCGCCGACGACAAACCGAATCCAGAGTTGAAATCGGAAAGCAAGGCCGAAGTGAGAGTCATCGCCGTAGCCTCGCCCGGCAAACATTGGATTGGCATTCACGCCACGCCGATCAGCGATGAAGCGCTGAAGTCGCAATTGGGTCTCCAAAAGAATCGGTTGATCGTAGTGCAAGTTGTGCCAGACAGTCCGGCTGCCAAGGCGGGCGTGAAGCAACACGACATTTTGGAAAAACTCGGCGATCAGGATCTGGCCACAATGACGGACCTGATCAAAGTGGTCAACGACAATGGCGACAAGGAACTCAAATTACAAGTGTTGCGCGGCGGCAAGACAACGACGCTTGTCATTCAACCCGCGGAACGTCCCGCCGACAGCCAGATCGGCGCGATTTCCGAAAATGCGCTGCAAGGCCTCCGTTTGTATTTTGACGACAAGGAGGTAGATGACGGGAAAGGAGGAAAGTACATCTATCGCAAGTTTGGCCCGGCCATCGCCGAAGCCAAGGCATTTGCATTCGCTCATGGCGGCGAACCATTCCCCAACGGCCTGTCTCTTTCGGTTTCCAAAGAAAACGATCAACCAGCCAAGATCGTTGCCAAGAAAGACGGCAAGACCTACGAAGCGACCGAGGACAAACTGGGTGAGTTGCCGGCCGACATTCGCACGCAAGTGGAACGATTGTTGTCGAAGCCGCACGCAATAGCGTTTTCGACGGGCGATCTGAAAAACCTCCATGTCGATGGTGCTAAAATCCAAGCCGAAGTGAAGAAGGCCGTCGAAGCGGCGAAGAAGCAAGCCGGTGAGCTGCGGGAGCGCCATGAGGGTGATGGCAACACAGTTCGCCAACGCTTGGAAGTTCGCCGAGTTGAGGGCGGGCCGCTTGACGAACTGCGCAAGGAAGTCGACGCCCTGCGTAAGGAAGTCCAAAAACTCAAGGGGGACGATAAGAAAGATTCGAACGACGAGTCCGAGAAAAATGACGAGAATGACAAGAACGACAAGAACTCGTCCAATTGATCCGAGCGACGACGGTGAGCACTAGCTCGCCTTCAGGGTCCGGCCGGGAAACTGGCCGGGCCTCTTTGATTTCTTGGCGCAAACATCAGCCACTCAGGTCAGCCAGGAGCGATTCCAGGACCTGTTCCTCATGGACTGCGATGCCAATCCGCATCATGACCTGCGTCAGCGATTCGTCCCAGCTCGCGACAACCGGTTCGCCGGTTAAAGGGAGCTGGCCGGCGATTGCGGCTTCGTGATAGGCAGGTGCGTCCATGCGCCACGGTGCGACTCCACGACGCGCGATGACTCGGTTGGCAATGCCGATCCCCGGCCAATCAAAATCGCCGTGATAGAGCAGGCGAACTGATCCGCCGACCAATTGCTTGAGGAGAACATTCCCAGCCGTTTTCGGCTCTCCATCCAAACATACCAGCGGTCGCGAGCGGCAGCCAAGCCGATCCGCCGCGGCGGCTACAATCGTTGGATTCTCACAGACGAAGACGGTTTCGCCGGCGGTGTCGACAGAGAATCGCGGGACATCGCGCAGCAATTGGCGAAGCGACAAGCGATAAGGCTCACCGGCATCTGCATGCAGACGCAAGGCTAGGGCGGTTGTTGAAGAACCGTCGGCGCGGAGGTTGAACGCCAGGACGGGAGCGCTCAATGCGTCGCACCACACACCAACGCTCGCCCAGGATTCACGACGGGATTCGGCGTCTTTGGGAAATGGTGTTTCGTGAAGACATGAAATCGCGCGCAATACCAAAGTCGATAAGGATGCGCCGGAATCCAACGCGTGGCTATCGCCCAAGACCCGAGCCGCCATTTCGGCCAGCGACAAATCTGGCGCTGGCAGTCTCGCGAGAACGAGCAGGGCATAGTTCAACAGACGGCGCGCAGCGTCGAGATCATCGCGCGCTATGCGGCGGAGCAAGCCGGTATCGCGCAGTTCGCTCAACCACAGCTGGGCCCGGTCCTGAGCCTGTCTTCCGGCACCGGGGCCTCCCGTGTGCGATACGAAAGGCGCCGCGTCGATCGTCGCCGCTGCTTCGGCGAATAACGCGTGCCACTGACTGCGCCTCGCTGCTTCCGCTTGGCGAGTGTTAGTGACGGGTCCACCGAGCGTGGCAACCGCATCCGCAAGCGAATCGCACAGTTCGGCTTCACGAAGCAACTTTTCCAAATCGACCAGTGGGACGGTCAATCGTTCGCCGCGAGTCGGCTTGCAGCCAAACAATTTTGCGACCGCGACGCGCTGTTCGTTCGTTGGCGCCGCCAATGAGATCGTCCCCTCCAGCGACTCACCACGTTCCAACTGCTGGCGAAGTCTTGTCACGATCCACGCAAGCTGCGGCGTTCCAAGCGTGCATCGCAAACGAACGGAGTCGGCCATCTCACATCACTTGGGTTTTCGTCGTTTCAAGTCAACGTTGCCACTTTCGCGGCTTTCGTTGGGCCCCGCTGCCTGTGGCAGCGCGTGCGGCGAACGGAGGCATTCCACACCGTTCCAAATCCAGCGCGTGACATGAACCGCATCGATTCCCTGACGGCTGGCGAGCTGGTAGATCGCCAGTGCGGGGAGTGTTGCATAGCAACCCCATTCGCGTTCACTGGTCATGGCGAAATCCAAATCGAACGCATGGAGTAGTCCCATGCACTTGCTACGCATGTCGGCATCAATCCCGACAAACGCCTCGTCCAAGAGAATCAACCGAGGAGCGAGCTTGTCGGCGCTGGAATAATGAGCTGCCGCGGCGGCGAATTGCGGAATCGTCAGGGCGATGGCCTTTTCACCCCCGGAGCCGGTGCCATGCGTCCGGCGGGTGAGCCGTCGCCATTGGCCGTCCTGATGGCGTTCGATGTCGAAGGTGTGCCAGCGGCGGTAATCGAGTGCCTGCGTCAGATGTTCCTGCCACGTTCCCACGACGTTTGCGGCGCGAACATTTTGGATCTGTTCTTGTAAGAACCGGCCGAGGGCTTCGCGATCACCTGGCGACCAGGTGCCGTCCGCACGGAGCAGCCGCTTGCGGGCCTCCGCCACTCCGGCCGGTCCCTCGTCCGCCGGGCGCCAAACGAACCGCAGCTTCATCCCGGTGCTCATCGGGCGCTCGGCCAATTCACGATTAACATTCTCCACCCAGCGTTCGGCCAAATGGAGCAATTCGTGCAGATGTGTTGCGACTTCGCCGATCAAGTGATTTTCCAGCACTTCACGTTCTCGCGCGTTGAGCAACTCCTGACGGCTGGTGATTTCGTCGGCCAGCGCGGCCCGCAGTTCGGACATCGTGCAGCTGCGCCCTTGGAACGGGACGGTAACGACAAACACGCTGTCCTCCAGCACCGCTTCCGGCTCGTAGCCGTACCGAGTCAGCGCCGTCTTCAGTTCCTCGATATGTTTGTGGATCGTTTTTTGCGAACGCTCCCAGGCAGCATCGTCGCTGGCAACTTCGCCAAGCGACGCTTCGACCGCTCGGGCCAGGTCGACACTTCGAGTGATCGACCAGGTGGCTGAATCTTCCGCCTCCAGATCGGGCATGGCGATCGTCAGCAACCGAGTGACCGCGAACCGTTTGAGGTGCGTCACCGCCGCTTCGCGTTCGTCCGTGTTGCGTTGCAGTTCGTCGTTCGCGGTTTTGACCCGTTCGCAAGCGAGTGCTTCGCTGACTTTCGCTTTGGTCCGCTCGTCATCCTGACTGCGCCAATCACGTTTCAATTGTTCGACTTGCCGGCGAGCCGTTTCGAGCCGCTGTTGAATCTCTTCCACTGCGGCACCGATCGCACCGAACAGTGTGTCGAAGCGAGACGCCGCTGCTTCGGCGCGACGCTGGGCGTCGTGCAACACCTCAGCCCGGCGCTGGGCCTCGCTCCCGGCCTCTGTCGCCGCCGCTGCGGCCAAGGCCGCCCGGTCTCGTTGCCCAACAAAGTCCCGAATCGCTGGCCACCACTCGAACAGCGATTGCCGATAAGCCGTCAGTGCGTCTTCCAATTCCTGCGGGTTGGCCGCCCAACGTTCCACCTGCAAATCGCGGGCGGACAGATCGCGAGTTGTCACCGACTCGTCGTATTGCCGGCGCCGTAGCGCGACGATCCCGTCTTTCTCAGCAACGCGGCCGCGCAAATCGTTGACGATCCGCTGCTTTTCAGAGAT
Organism: uncultured Pirellulaceae bacterium; assembly: GCA_964519825.1. Classification (GTDB taxonomy): domain Bacteria; phylum Planctomycetota; class Planctomycetia; order Pirellulales; family Pirellulaceae; genus CAZFLF01. The sequence continues at coordinate 4,458 of CAZFLF010000349.1, forward strand.
TGCGGCCAATGTCTGGCGAACCAGCTCATCGCTCGGTGCGCGGGCCGCTTCGTCTTGCATCGCCCGGGTCTGCTGTTCGAGGCGGATCACTTCCTCGCGAACCGCTGCAACTTCACTTTCCGCGATCTCGATCTCGCATGCCAAGATTTCGAGCCGCTGCCGGCGAGCGGTTTCGCGAGCGGTCTCCCCAATATGTTCCGCAGCCCGTTTGTACCAGGCACCGTGCAGCGGTCCCATTCTCCACCGGCCGTCGAAATCGACCCAGGTTGGACCGGCGTCGCGACCCAATCCGATGCAGCCGAGAACCGCCGCAACCGTTTCGTCGGTGAGTTCAGCGACTCGGGGGTCAGTGCGAGCCACGGCAGGTGCCAGGACATCTGCTAATGATTTGCCATCGTGAACCGCCGAGTTCGATCCGGCAATCACAAACGTGTCGTGTTCGCGAGTGTCGAGCAACCGACCGTCGGGAGTCAGCCACGCATCGAGCAACCCGGCCGCCTCCATCGCCGCTTCCAGCCCAGCACGAGCGTCGTCTGGCAAATCGGCTCGAAAATCAACGACCTGCCAGAGTGGCGCGCCTGCGCGAGTGCTTCGGGCTGCGACGTCTCGCGTGTGGGGCGCCGTCGGGGGTTCATGATGGCCCGCCTGAAGGCGATCGTACTCGGCCTGCAATCCCGTAAGCCCAGCTTCAGCGGTGGCCAATTCCTGTTCGAAATAGGCGCGCTCGGACACCAAGCGTGCCGTCGCTTCATTTAGAGCCGACTGCACGGCGCGAGTCAGCGGGCTGGCCCCGTCACTCCGTTCGACCCATTCGCGGAACTCGGAGTCCAATCGATCCGGAGGTACGGCACTCATCTCGACCAACTCCCGGTGCCAGTGACGATAGGCATCCGTCGTGGCATTCACCTCGTGGGCCAGCCGATGATGCGATTGCTTCTGCTGGTCCAGGGCCTCCTCGAGTTGGCTGGCTAAGTTCTCTTGCAACTGCTTAGCGGTGGAGAGTGCGACGGCTGCCTCGGAGATCTTCTGGTTCAACTCCCGCACGTGCCGAGCCGCGGTGAACCGCCGATGAATCGCTTCATCCAATGTTTGCCTGACTGCCGAGACGGGTGCCGCACTGGCAATTCGTGAAGCGTCCAGGGGATGTGCCACGCGACGTTGCTCCGCCTCGAGTCCGCACTGACCCGCTCGTTGCATCACCGTGGTGGCTTTCGCTTGCAAATCGCGGCGAAATTCATCCGCTTGCTTTCGCTCATCCTGTTCGGCTGCAACGAGTCGCTGCTGCTCGCGAGTCGCCCGCTGATGATCATCCGCGGCCCGATTGGCTTCGGCCAGCTTCTCCTCGGAGTCCCGTTTGGCCGCGTCCAATTCGCGGGCGCCGCGCATCTGCGGACTGTCTTCCAACGTGCGGACCGCGGTTTCGGCCCCTTGTTGATCCAGTTCGAGTTGTAGTAGCCGGTGCGTTAGTTCGGTCAGCGTTTGCTGAGCCGCGTCGCGATCCGCTTCCGCCGCCCGCAACCGGCGCATCGTCGCATCGTATCGATTGTGCGCCTGTCGTACGTCATCCGCGCGTCGCCGGGCCGCGATTTGCACGTACCGGCGATACTCGGTCAGGAATTGATCGGTCCCCTGATGAGCCGCGGAAAAGTCGCTGAGGGCGTGGCGATCGCTGTCGAGCGAACGAAACGACTCGGCGACATCCGCGAGAATCTGCGACGAAAGGGGGGCCAACGCTTCGGCGAGCGCGTACGACAATCGCTTTTCGTCGAGCTGCCGAGAAAGCTGCGGCTGCCGTAGCTGGATCAGCAAATCGACAAGGGCTCCGTAGCGTTGCTCGCCAAGTTGGAACAGTGATTCGTCGACCGCCCGCCGATACTCGGCCGCCGTGACGAATACCTGACCATGCTCGCCGAGCGACTCGGTCAGCCGTTCGCGATTCAGCGGTTGACCGGTTGCGGCCTGTAGAAACAGATCCTCGCCAACTCGGCGCCGTGTGACGAAAAACCAGCGATTCAATTGCGCCCGCCCCTCGACCGCCGCCAATCCGCAGCCGATCGTGACGAACCGTGGAGTTCCGTCCGCATCGCACCGGCCGAATTCGAGCCAAGTATAACCCGTCCGCTCGTGGTACTTGCCGAGCAGCAGATTCCACTCCATCCGCTTCGCTGGATCGCCGTCCGGCTCGACTCGGTGCGCCGCGACTTCGCCGTCCAGCAAGAACGGCAGTTGCAACGCGAGCACTCGCGACTTACCCGTTCCATTGTTCCCGCGTAGCAACAGGCGGCCATCTTCATACCAAAACTCTTCGTAATCGTAGCGATACAGATTTAGCAGCCCGCCACGCAACGGCTGCCAACGTTCGCGCCGAGGCTGCGGTAATGCCAGCGGCCGTTGTTCGTCTTTCGATTCGAGTTCAAACAGCAAGTTCACGGTGATAGGCTTTCGTGTTGTTTAACCGCAAGCCGGAGGCGTGCGATGATTAGGCAATTTGGAG
>CAZFLF010000350.1:0-6950 GCA_964519825.1 uncultured Pirellulaceae bacterium
GATGCGGATTCCGCCGAATTTGGTGACCTGAACTCGATCGATGCCCGACTGGCCCCAGCGGTTCGATGACGCTTACCGCGACGGCTGCACTGCCAGCGATTCGAGAATATGCGTGACGACACGGACCACGTATTCATTGCGGTCGTCCGTCAAGACTTGCAGTTTCGTCAGCACCGGCCGAGCTTGCGCGTCGAGTCGATCCAGCACATTGACGGCTTGCAATCGCACCCATTCATTGGGGTCGGCCAAGCATGCGCCGAGCACTTGAATCGCCGGGCCCTGAGATCCATGACGGCAAAGCGCGTCGGCGGCGGCAACTCGCACAGCACCAGCAGGATCTTCGAGGTGCTTTTCGATTGCTTGTCGTGCGATGCTTGAAAGCTCGGGCAGAGAACCGATTCCCGTCGCGGCCCAAAATCGGACCGCCGGATCGGTGTCAGCAAGCAACATCACCAACTCGTCGACATGCTTGGGATTCCTTTCATTGGCGAGATCGGCGGCGGCGGCAATGCGTTGTAGCGGGAACAGAGTCGAGTCGCGGCGAACCGCTGCGTGCGGCGGCTCCTGGCCGAAACGCGTGCGGAGGTCCGCTTCCGGCATCAAACCCAGGTCGATGATTTCGGTTTGCCACCGTCGGCACTCGGCGCGCAATCGCTCGAGCGTCAGGCGATGTTGCGACGAGCTTGCGAGGTTGTTGACCTCCCACGGATCTGCGTCCGTGTCGTACAACTCTTCCATCGGTTTGGTCGAGGCCATGAAGATCGCCGCCGTACCTGTTAATTTCCCCTGATCGGCCAACCGCTGCCAGACCCGCATGGTCGGCATTTCGTACATGTAGCTGATGTGTTGGTGATGGAAGTACGGCAGTTGCGGCATGTAATTGCGAATGTATTTGAATCGGCGATCGCGAGTGCTGCGTAACATGTCGTAGCGCTCATCCATCCGATCGCGATAACCGTGCACGTATTCGCGCTTTGTTGCTGCGAACTCACCGAGAAACGCCATGCCTTGCATGTGCTTGGGCGCGGCGACCCCCGCGAGACTCAAGACGGTTGGTGCGAAGTCGACGAAGCTTACCAGCTGGCTGCTCACCGAACCGGCTTTTCCGAACGGCAGACTCTGATACTTTTTGGGCATCCGCACGATCAAGGGGACTCGCGTACTGGAGTCATAAAGCCACCGCTTGCTCCGCGGCATCCCCGCTCCGTGATCAGAGAAATAAAAGACGATGGTCTCCTCGACCAATCCGTCGTCCTCCAACTCGTGCAACACGCGACCAACTTCTTTGTCCATGAACGTGATCATGTCGGCATAGCGAGCCCAATCGCGACGGACCTCGGGAACATCGGGATGGTACGGCGGAATGGGTGCTTTGGCCGGGTCGTGCCGTTCGGTTGCTGTGAAGTTGCTGGTCCGCTGCTGATACGCGGCTTCTCCCAGGCGAATCTGGCTTTCGTGGCACGAAGTGAAATTGAAGACGCTGAAGAAGGGCTGCCCGTCTCCCCTCTTCCGCCAGTGGGCCCTGTTGCTGGACTCGTCCCACGAGGCCGGAGCGTGATTGAAGTTGTAGTCGGTCTTCACATTGTTCGTGCAGTAATAGCCGGCCTCGCGGAGATACTGCGGAAAGCACCGCACATAATCGGGTAGATTGGCTTTGCAGCGCATATGCTGCGAGCCAATCGAGCAGGCGTACATCCCGGTGATCAGGCACGACCGGGATGGAGCACACACGCCAATCGGAGCAAACGCGTGCGTAAAGCGGACTCCCTGAGTCGCTAGCCCGTCGATGTTGGGTGTGACGGCATACGAATCACCGTAGCAGCCGATGTTTGGGCTGATATCTTCGCACGTGATCCACAGGATGTTGGGGCGCTCGGCGGCGACCGCTGCCGAAGAAAGCGAACACCCAACCATCAAGCAGATCAGCATGAGTCGCCACCAGCGAAGCGACTCTCGGGCCACATCAGCCAGGATCACCGCTGGGCGCCTGTGCGACCCAAACCACGGGTTTCCGTTGTGTGTCATGCGGCCGCCTCCTTACTTGTGGATGGGTTCTGTTTCGTCTTTCCCCACAGCAGCAGCATCGCCAGCAGCCCGGCTAAGGGGGTGAGGCCGATCCAAAAGATGGCCTCTTTGTAAGATTTCGTTGCGTCGACTACCTTGCCGACCCGTTCCTGCATTTCCGAACTGACAACCCAAGTGATGAATCCAAGCGACCCGGCGATCTTGCCTTGATGTCGCGAAGATAAGTCTTGGGTGAATGAGTAAAAGTTGGGAAACAATCCCAGCGCTCCAAATCCAATCAGCAAGAACAATCCGAGCAACCAAGGCCCTTTGGGCAACTGTGCGGCAACCACGCTGAGGGAAGTGAGCGCGGTACACGCGGCGAAGGTTGTCATGCGAGCGGCATGCACGCTCATGCCACGGCCAGCCAGCCACATTCCCGCAGCGCCAGCACAAATACATCCCACGTCCGTCGAAATGTAGTAGGCGATGATAAACCAGCGCACGTCAGCGGCTGAATAGCCATGGTACTGCTCAAGCATCTTCGGCAGCCAGGCACGAAAAAACTGCCACAGCATATTAATGGCGATCACGACAAAGACGAGCGCCACGTACCGCCGCACGAGCACCCATGTAGACGCAGTGATTTCGTTGGACGCAGACGTATGTCCCGAATCGTTTTCCGAGTCTGGCCTGCGGCTCAGATTCATGCCCCAGACGGTCGCCAACCACGGGCCGACCCAAAGTATTCCGAGTACGCCGATCACGACGTACGGCATGCGCCACCAACCTGATTGCTGGTTGTCGAAATATCCCACCACGAACGGCGTCATGATTGCGCCGAGCGACGCGCCACTTTGCAGGATACTATTGCCAAACGAGCGATCCGCCTTGCTCAGCAGTCGTTGGGTCGTCACCAGCGCGCACGGCCACTGCCCCGCCTCAAAGAATCCCAAAACGACTCGACACACCAGAAACCCCAGATACGACTCCGTCACGGCGGGGTCGTCAGTTAACGACAATGCGTTGATGTCGACGACGCTGGCCAACATTGGCGTAACGAACTTTCCCAAGCGATCCGCAAAGCCCGTCGCTAAACCCGCCGCCGACCATCCCAGTAATACAAACGGGTAGAGCCAGCGCACACTGACTCGATCAACAATGAACCCAAACGCCAATCCGCCAAGGGCAAAGGCATAGCCGAATCCCTTCTCCAGGCGACCGTACTGAGTGTTGTTGAGATGAATATCCTTTTCGATCGCTGTGATCGTCTGGGACAGCGTCTGCCGATCCATGTAGTTCAGCACCAACGCTAACAACAGCAGTCCGCAGACCCACCATTTTCGATTCGAAGTGTCAGCGGCTGGCAGACTCATGCGTGCGATTTCCCGTGCAAACTGGCAGATATCGCCAGGGTGGCTGGCGGCTGAGCGAATGACTAAGGTCTAAGTCCTTAGACATTCGCTACACATCTCCCGACACTCCATCCCAGGCGATCATGCGTTCGAGCATCGAGACGACATCCGCGGAGAAAACCCGAAAGATCGTTTCACCTTTCTCGGCCGTGGAATGTCTGGGGTCGCCAATGTGACCCGGTTCCGTGCGATCCTTGGTGATCCACGCGCGGTTGGCCGGAGTGAAGGCCTTGCCCCAATCGACGGCCGGGACCTTCGAGAGATCGCCGACCAAGTCGGGGCGAATGCGCAACATCATCGACGTTTCCCATTCACAGGCGTGACCCATCTGCTTCTGCTGAATGCTCTTGTCGACTTCGTGCGGTTTGCTCCCCAGCGTCCAGTAGGTCGCAGAGAGCAACAGCAAATCGGATCGCTGGCGATACTTTTGCCGCAACTCGAACAGCGCCTGCTGCGCTGGCACGATGTTCCCCCCGTGTCCGTTCAGTAACACAACCCGGCGGAAACCGTGGAAGAGGAAGTTCTCGACCATGTCGCGTAGCAAATCCAAGTACACACGTGGAGCTGCCGACATGGTTCCCGCGAAATCGAGGTGATGTTCGGAATTGCCTAGCCACATCAGTGGCGCGAACAACACTCGCCCGTCAAGCTTCTCCTGAACCCGGCGGACTACTTCACCCAGCAACAGACTGTCGGTGAAGACCGGCATGTGCCGCCCGTGCTGCTCGAGCGCGGCAATCGGAATCAACACCGGCAAGTCCTTCGACAACGCGGCGACATCGGGCCATTTCTGTTCGTAGAGTTGCATGGTGCTTCCTGAAAGTTACGTAGCGCGTAATGGTCAACGGCATTCCCAATTGCGGCGACATTCTAGCGGCGATCCATGGCCGATGCCATTTCGTGACCGCGCGTCGGTTGACAGACCAGACCTCGCCCGCCTCATCGTTTAACCGCAAGCCGAAGGCGAGCGCGCAATTGACGCCGGCGGTATCGGCCAGGGTGCCAAGACGCGCTCGCCTTCGGCTTGCGGTTAAACGAGCCCGAGCACTAGGCACTGGAGTCATTCCCCAGTGAGCGCGGATGGCGATGAAATGATCGTTGCGTCCTGAGTCAACAATCGTTTGGCTTCATTCAGCACGAACGCCGGGTCCATGAAGGGTTCGTAGCTGATGTCCTGCCAACGCACGCGACCCTGGCCGTCGATCACAAACGTGCCATGCAGCGGCTTTTGTTCGAAATCGTCGTAGCAGCGGTATTGCTGGAAAACGTCGAGTCGATTGTTGCTCAAAAGCGTGAGCGGAAACTTACCCCCTTCGTAGTTGCCAATCGCCATTTTCAAACCGGCCTGGTCATCGGTGCTGACGGCGAGAACCGTCAAGCCGGCCTGCGCGAATTGCTCTTTCATCGGCGCGAACTCTTGCAGCTGCTCGGCACAGTGCAGGCAGCTGTAACCGAGGTAGAAAATCAGAACGACGGGGCGGCCGCGGAACTCCTTCGACGAATACGGCTGGCCGTTGGCATCGTTCAAAGTCCACTGCGGCGCCACGGACGGTTGCCAGCGGAACGGGCCAAGCTGATCGAGCGCGGGACGCTGACCGACGTCGGTCGCGGCCTGTCTCTTCAAACGCCAATCATCTGGGTACCCCAAATCCTTCCCAATCGGGTCCAGACGAGCGAACACGGGTGAAGTTCGGTCCAGGGAGCTTGATAGGACGCGCAGCGCGTCAAACGCCTTGCGGGCATCGTCGTTCTTGCCGGCTCGCCACAGTAGGGCAATCTGATTGGCCAATGGCTGGACTTCGTTTTTGTGACCGTTGACGTTCTTCTGCGCCGCTTGGATCGCCTCGTCAACCTCGCCGGCCTGAAACTGAACGAGTGCCAAATACCCCGAATCGGTGTCGTCCGCCTTCTTGAGCAAGTCCAAACCGCGTTTGAAATCCCCGGCTGCGACCGCCAGATGCCCTTCCAACTCGTGGACTCCCTTTTCGATCGAGTTGACTTTTGAATCGAATTGCTTGCGCGCGTCGTCACGAGCTTTTGCAATGTCCTTCTCTTTCGCCTTGAGTTGTTCCTCGGCGAATTTCTTCTCCGCCTCGGACTTCGCCAGCGCGACGCCGGCGTCATCCTTACCGCCATCCTTCGCCTGTTTCTCGGCGGCCGCGACGGCTTCCTCCAACTTCTTCTTGTCGACGGCCGATTCCTTGGCTTTCGTTTCCGCTTCCGCACCCGCCTTATCGCGCGCGTCCTGCTCCTTCTTCAACCGCTCCTGGAGTGCCGTCAATTCGACTCGGCAGCGTTCCGCGGCTCCCTTGCGGGCGTATGCTTCGCCCAGTCGACGTTGCCGCTTGATCTGTTCCGCGTCCCGATCGGTGGGGTCCAAATAGGGGGACTGACAGAGTGCGATGGTCTCGTCCCATAACTCGAACGTCCGCAGCACCTCAAACAGCCGCTCGCGTCCGAATTTGAAACTGCCGCTATCGAGGTTGTTGTACTTGGGATGCCGCGGAGATTCGGTCATGTTCTTCGCCAGCTCGATCGCGTCGTGAATTCGGCCGACGTGGATCAGATTGCGAATTAGCCATTCGTTGTTGTGCGCGAAGTTGTGGATTTGATCGGGCAGCACCTGGTCGCGCATCATGTGCGCGTGATCCACGCGGGCCGATGCCTCTTGCTGCCAGCAGGCATCGTCGTAACGTTTCAAGCGAGAATAGATGTGCCCCGGCATATGCCACATGTGCGCGATGCCCGGCGCTGATTGACCTGCGAGCGCTGCGGAACCCAGCGCCTTCTCCGCTTGTTCGTGGTCCCACAGGTGGATCCGGTAGTGATGGGCGGGATGTGCCGGGTTCGAGGCAAAGATCTGTTCCAACAGTGCGTCGACCGCCAGATAGCTGTTGATTGGCAAGCCCGCGTCGCGGTTCAAATACAGTTGCAGGACCAAGAATGCCTTGGCCTCAACGTCATCCGGGAATTTATACAGGATTTTCTCCAACGCCTTCGTGTACGCCTCCGCACGCTCTTTCTTCTTGCCTTCCTCCGCCTTGAGAAACGCGTCGAATGCATCGATGTACATTTTCTCTCGTTCGCCAGCCTGGTCTTTGCGTTTCACAGCTTCGGCGATGAAGCCGCGAGCCCGCTTTTGATTGTTCGTGTTGGCCATTGCCATGCCCCAATACGCCATCGCACAATTCGCATCGAGCAGCGCAACATGCCGGAACGAACGCTCCGACTCGAAATACCAGAATCCGTGCAATTGTCCGACCCCTTGGTCGAAGAACGCCTGCGCATCCGTGTTCTTCGTCGTGACCGCGAAGTGGACCTTGCCCGTCGAGTTCATCAAATAGGCTTTTTGCCGGGGACCGGCATTGAACGCTTCGCCGTGCGTGGAGTGACCCGGCGGCAGCTTCGCATCCTCGGCCGGTTTCTGCTCCGCGGGCTTTGCGTCGGCAGGCTTTGCGTCGGCAGGCTTTGCGTCAGCAGGCTTTGCGTCAGCAGGCTTTGCGTCAGCAGGCTTTGCGTCAGCAGGCTTTG
>CAZFLF010000351.1:0-6942 GCA_964519825.1 uncultured Pirellulaceae bacterium
ACGGGTCTGTGCGGGGGGTGGCCCGAAAGGGCCATCCCTACCGCGTTACTCTTTTCCATAAAAGAGTCCTGACCCCTTTTCCTCGATCACTAGTCTTCCACCGCACTCCAGCGATTCAGGCATTCGTTTACGGCGCCGCGAATCATCTCGCGGGCGGTGAGGCGGTCTTCGCCGGACATGAGTAGTTCATCGTACGGCGTGTGCTGGTGGCGAATCCAAGCGACGACTGCCAATTCGATGGCACCTGGATTGAGGGCTCGACCGGCCGCGGACCGTCCCACACGCCCGCTCCCCCGACGCGCGGTGTGTTCGGCGAGCCGCTGGGCCTCTTCTGGCGGACAACGTGGAAAGCGATCCAGGATCAACTCCGTCATGCCCACGACCAGTTCGCGGTCTTCTTCCTGGCGACGCTCCACATCCTTCTCGCGCTGCGCGGCTCGTTCCGGTGCATCCGCCGCACAAGATTCTTCGGCTTGTGTGATCGCGATGGCGGTTACGAGAATTCCTTGCCGCTCGTAACGTTTTCGCGGTCGGTTGAACCGGACGACTACGGCGGCCAGCGGACTATTCTTGCGAGCTCGCCGCGAAAGGGTCGCGTCGCCGCTGGGGAGGAACTCCAAGTGGTCCAGGTCGGCACAGGACAAGCACAGCGCCTGTTCCTTTTCCAGTCGCAGTAAGTCGCCTCCTTCGATCGCCGCGCCGCATTCCGAGCAGAGGGACTCCTTGCCAGTCAGCTGGAAGACCACGATCTCGGGGGCCTTGTTGAGCTTCTCCCTGAGCCGCTCGGTCTTGCGGGGCGTGAGGTTCGCGGATGCATAATGTGTCCGGTAAAATTGCTCGTCCTCCGCGTTGCCCGACACGGTTACTTGCAACGGTTCCTGACCGCGAACCCCGGCACGAACATAGGACGCCTCGAGCGGCTGCAGCCCGCGTTCCCGGACCCATTCGAAAAAGAACTGAAATGACTTCGCCCGCTTTTCCAGACTCCCTTGGATGTGTGGTTCCAGCGGAGTGTAATGCGGACGGCCTTGCCGCCACCCTTCGACATGCACGTAGCTGAGCAACTGCATCTCCTGCAGTAATTCCAACGGACCCACGGAGCCAGTCCGTTCCAGGACCGCTGCCGCCGCTTGCCGCACGCGTTCGCGAAGTTCGGTTGGCTGCCGTATACCCACAGGCGGCATCTCCTGAGCACTCAGCCTAGTTCATTGCCGACTCACGGGCCAGTCGATCCAGCCAGAACGATACGTGGTTTCGGAACCACTGCGATGACCGGCACAATCATCACAGGAAAAGGGAGACGATCCTGACATCACTTCGTCCGTTGGCGGAAGAATCCGGGCTAGATTTGCATTGGGGATGGTGAGTCGAAGACTCCAGAGATCGTGCATGGTTGCAGATTCCGCCAAAACGAACGCGGAGTGAGTGGCGGCAACTGCTTCGATGGCTGGCACTCTCCCATTCCCGAGAGTGATTCGGAGAGATTCCACGATGACTGCACCTGACGCCAGCCTGTTGGAACGCTTGTCGAATGGCGATCAAGACGCCATGCGATCTGTGGGCTTGTCCGCGAGCACACCAACGCAGACGCCGGTCGCCGAGCCCCCGGTGCGTGATGCCAAAGTCGCTTCACTACTCCAACGTCTAAACACCTTGGCTGCTGGCCGAGCCACGGCCGCTGCCAAGGAACGCGTCTCAGAGCCAGCGCATGCCGAGGTATCGCAACCGGCCGCGCCGGGACCCGCGTCCGCGGCAACTTCCGACAAGCCAGCTGCGAATGCGGAAGAGTTTCTGCCGCGCGAACCGCGATCGCTGCACGACACGGGCCTGACCGACAGCGAAATCGAATCGCTCGTGATGAAATACCTATTGTTGAAAGGGGATGCCCCCGGCCGCGGGATCGCCGAACAAATCAAGCTGCCGTTCGTTTTGGTCGACGAGTTGCTGCGACGATTGAAAAATGATCAGCTCATCGTGTACCGCGACAATGCGCCGATGGGTGATTATGTGTATCAGCTCGCCGATCTCGGTCGGGAGCGAGCGCGACGGCTGATGGACACATCGACCTATTCCGGTGCGGCTCCCGTGCCGTTGGCGGAGTATACGGCTGCCGTCAAAGCCCAGTCACTCGAGCGTCAACATCCCACTCAGGACGATTTGCAGCGAGCGTTCTCCGATCTGCTGATCAACATTAAGATGCTCGAGCGGCTTGGTCCAGCGATCAATTCCGGCCGCGGGTTGTTCCTGTTTGGCGCACCAGGCAACGGCAAAACGAGCATTGCCGAGCGGGTGACCAAGGCGTTTGGTCCGTATATCTGGATTCCGCGCGCGTTGTCGGCGGACGGCGAGATCATTCGGCTATTCGACCCGATGAGCCACGAGGAGGCACCGCAGGAACGCGCCGAGGGGTTGCTCGACTCGACCAAAGTCGACAAGCGTTGGGTGCGGATCAAACGACCGACGATCGTGGTCGGCGGTGAGCTGACGATGGAGCACCTCGAGGTCCAGTACAACGCATCCTCCGGTACCAGTGAGGCGCCAGTCCAGCTCAAGAGCAATTGCGGCACACTGTTGATCGATGACTTCGGCCGGCAAAAGATGAGCACCGACCAGTTACTTAACCGTTGGATCGTACCTCTGGAAAAGCGTTGGGATTATCTCAATCTCGTCAGCGGGAAGAAGATTCAGGTTCCGTTCGATCAGCTCATTATCTTCTCGACGAACTTGGAACCGAAAGACCTGGTCGACGAAGCGTTCCTACGCCGGATCCCGTACAAGATCGAAGTAGTCGACCCGACCGAAGAAGCGTTCCGTCAATTGTTCCGGCTCGTCTGCCCGCGGCTCGGTTTTGAATACGACGAACCGTCGATCGATCATTTGATACAGACACACTACAAACCAGTGGGGCGGCCGTACCGCAGTTGCCAGCCACGAGATTTGTTGCTGCAAGTGCGCAATCACTGCTTCTATCAGGGTCGACCGATGAGACTCTCTCCGGATGCTTTCGACTTCGCCGTATCGAACTACTTCTCCGTGCTGTGACCGTGGTCGCGTCTCTCCGCGACGCGCACCCAAGAGCCACTCATTGGCCCGCATGGCTCGAAGGCCAGCATGAATGCGAAGTCGGCAAAGCAGAATCTGAACTCTGGCAGCTGCATGGCAAGATTGATATCTCGCTCTTGGCCAGGGCCCGAGTTTCGGAGAGACTCGGCCACTTGACGTCATGCCAGAATTGCCGGCACGAGCTGGCCATGGACATCGGTCAGCCGGAACTTCCGCCCTTGGAAGAAAAACGTTAAGCGTTCGTGATCAAGCCCGAGCAGATGCAGAATCGTGGCTTGGATGTCATGGACGTGAACCTGATTCTCGACCACGTGAAATCCCAGATCATCGGTCTTTCCGTATTCGATCCCAGCCCGCATGCCCCCTCCAGCAAACCACACCGTGTACGCCTGCGGATGATGGTCCCGGCCGAGTGCACGACCGAGTGCTACGCTGTTCTCCACCATTGGGGTGCGCCCGAATTCGCCTCCCCAGATCACGAGCGTTGAATTGAGCAGCCCGCGTCGTTGTAGGTCCTTGACCAGCGCCGCGCTGGCTTGATCGGTTTTCGCGTAGTTGTTTTTGACGTTACCGGCGACATCGGAATGGGCGTCCCAACCTTCGTTGTAGATATTGATGAACCGCACCCCGCGCTCGACCATCCGTCGGGCCAACAAGCATGCCCGCGCGAACGACGGCTTCGCTGGCTCGCAGCCGTACAGATCCAGTGTCTCCTGACTCTCGCTTTTTAAGTCCATCAGTTCCGGCGCGGAGGTCTGCAATCGGAACGCCATTTCATAATTGGCCATGCGAGTCGCAATTTCTGGATCGCCGTCGTCAACCAGCCGCTGCCCATTGAGTGTTTGCACGACGTCCAGCGTGTCGCGTTGCAACTTCGTGTCGGTGCCATCCGGGCTGCTGACGTTGAGGATCGGGTCGCCTTGGTTGCGGAATCGCGTGCCGGTGTAGACGGTCGGCAGCAAGCCGCTCGACCAACATGCAGCGCCGCCGCTGATCCCCGAACCGGTTGACATCACCACGAATGCCGGCAGGTCCTCCGTCTCGGCGCCCAAACCATACAACACCCACGAACCCAGGCTCGGCCGGCCGGGCTGGGAAAAGCCGGTGTTGAAGAAGATCTGCGCCGGCGCATGATTGAACTGATCGGTGTGGCAGGAACGCACGAGACAAATATCGTCCACCACCTTGGCCAAGTGCGGCAACATTTCCGACAACTCCGCTCCACACTGCCCGTGCTTGGCAAACTTGTAGCGTGGTCCGAGGACCGCTGCATCGGGGCGAATGAACGCGTAACGTTGTCCGCCAATGACCGACGGAGGCAGCGGTTTCCCTTCGAGCTTCGTTAGCTCTGGCTTATTGTCGAACAGTTCCAACTGAGATGGCGCGCCGGTCATGAATAGATGGATGACTGCTCGGGCCTTGGCTGGAAAATGAGGCGGCTTGGGACTCAGTTGGCGCGGAGCATCCGCCGGGGCCGCATTCGCCGACCGCAGGCGAGAGGCATTGGCGAACAACGATGCCAACGCGATCTTTCCCAGACCAACTCCGCATTCACCGAAGAAGTAACGGCGCGAAACGTGAGCAGGGGAGGGCAGGGGAGTGGTCATGAAGAGTGAGGGCGTGAAAGTGTGAGGGGGTGGTGAGGGGAATCCTATCGTTTGGTGATGGTTTCGTCCAAGTTGAGCAGCGCACGTGCGGTGACTGTCCACGTGGCTCGCTCGATCAGGTCTCCTTCGCCATCCGCCGTGAACTTACGGGGATCCAGTTCGCTCGCAGCGAATCGGGATCTCTGCCGTTGCGCGAATGTCGACAGTCCGTTGATTTCCGCGTCTGTAGGGGGGCGAGTCAAACAGCGGCGAAACAACTGCTCGACTTTCGCATTGTCCGTGCCGGCTTGGAGGGAGGTCCAGCTTCCTAAGGCCTGCGCCGCTTCAAGGAAGATGGTGTCATTTAGCAGCGTCAGCGCTTGCAGCGGCGAGTTGGAGATTTCGCGGCGAGCCAGGCAGGCCTCTCCACTGGGCGCATCAAACGTCGCATACAGGGCAAACGGAGCAGTACGTTTCATATAGGTGTACAAGCCGCGACGATAGCGGTCCTCGCCAGGGCTAGGCGTCCATGGCAACGCTCCATAGGTTCCTTCCGTCGTGACCGATGCTGGCTGTGGCGGATAAACACCTGGGCCACCCACCTTCTCCGATAAAAGACCGGCCGCGCGCAAGACATTGTCGCGAATCACCTCGGCTTCCAACCGGACGCGCGGACCGCGAGCCAACAGCACATTCTGCGGGTCACGCTGCGCCAAGTCCGAAGTGACTCGCGACGATTGGCGGTAGGTCGCACTCGTCACCATCAAACGATGCAACCGTTTCACGCTCCAAGCGACGTTCCCGATTGATTCGCGACTCTCCGTAGCGCCTCCAGTCGCGAATTCAATCGCCAGCCAATCCAGTAGTTCGGGATGTGAAGGCGGTTCGCCTTGGATCCCGAAATCTTCCACCGTGCGCACCAAGCCGCGGCCGAAGAACGCTTGCCACTGCCGATTCACCGCGACGCGGGCTGTCAAAGGATTATTTGCCGACACGAGCCATTGCGCGAACCCCAATCGATCACGACGAAAGGCCTGTGCCAGGGACGGCAAAAACGCCGGTACCTCTGGTTCAACCACTTCCTTGGGTTGCAAGAATTCACCGCGGTAATGCCAGTTTGTCGGGCGTACGTTGTGAGCCGGCCGTTCGCTCATCACAAGCGACGTGACGGGCTTGGGGAGCGAGTCGCGCAGCTTCTTGATCTCCGCGCGGGCCGACACCAATTCCGGAGCCACCTCCAGAAACCGTTGGAAGAGTTGGTCTCGTTCGGCGGGCGTGCGCAGCGCTGCGGGCTTGGCGAACACCGCCTCGATTTCAGCCGTGTGGCCTCGCTCCGCGGTCGGCGCGGTGCTCGCCGTCACCGAGATGCGGAATCGGCCGAGACCACAGGAGAAATGCCGCTCGAAGATCATCTGGATTGATAGTTCCCCGGCCAGGTCGGTAGGACGGGCCAGGTTGTAGACCGCAGCATGCGGCTCCCCCTCGCGCCCGCTGGTCGACCAACCCGTAGTTGTATTACCGTCGAATGTAAGGGGAGCGCCATGATCGCCGCCGCCGATAGACAGCTTAGAAAAGTCGTGCGACGCCTTCTCGATTTTCAGCTCGCTGCCAGAGTTCGAGGCACGGAACTCGCTCAGAAAGAAGTCTCCTTTGGGCCCTTCGTAATAAGCCCGGCCAGGTCCGTTCAACGGCAGGCTGCCGTGCGGCAATGCCTCCAGTCGAATCGCCGTGACTCCCCGATGGGCGACGCGAAACGTCAGGTCGTATGTGTCGCTCTTGGTTTGGTCGCCGCTGGCGAGCACCGAGTCATCATCGAGCACGGTTAGCAACGGCAGATTGCTTTTCACGCCAATCGGTCGCAAGACAATCCAATTCGCCGTCTGAGATGATTCCGCTTGTTCCCATTCGGTGAATCGGCGCTCGACCAATTCCTTTTTTCGCACCTCCAAGGAGCGCTGATCCTTGTTTGCGTTGTCCTTGTTCGCGTTGTCGTTCTTGATTTCGAATCGATTGGGAAGTTCTGTGACGAGCTTGGAGATTTCGGCTTCGATGTTACGGCGGCGTTCGTCGGCGCGATCATCGGGAACGGTCGCCTCGATTTCGTCACAATTATTCAGAAACGCCAGCAGCTGATAATACTCGCGTTGCTGGAGCGGGTCGTATTTATGCGAATGGCATTGAGCGCATCCCACGGTCAGGCCGAGCCACACGGTGCCGGTCGTATTGATCCGGTCGACTATCGCATGAAAGCGAAACTCCAAAGGATCGATCCCTCCTTCCTCGTTCTGCATCG
>CAZFLF010000352.1:0-6929 GCA_964519825.1 uncultured Pirellulaceae bacterium
TTTGCGGAACGTCGGCGGGCGGCCGTCGATCGGCAGCGTCGTGGCGAAAGTCCTTGGGCCATCCGGCAGCGGAGCTCCGCCGTTCATCAGCTACAACGGTAGCTATCCCGGCTATCTCGGACCGATCTATAAGCCGTACACGCCGCAGGGAG
Organism: uncultured Pirellulaceae bacterium; assembly: GCA_964519825.1. GTDB lineage: Bacteria > Planctomycetota > Planctomycetia > Pirellulales > Pirellulaceae > CAZFLF01. The sequence goes on from CAZFLF010000352.1 coordinate 153, forward strand.
GCGATTTGAAGCTCGTCGGCGGAATGACTGCGAATCGGTTGTCGTCGCGCACGTCTCTTTTGACCGATCTTGATCGAGTTCGCCGCGACATGGACGTCACTGGACAGATGAATGCCCTCGATTCATACACGCAGCGTGCGGTTGAAGTGGTCACTTCCGGCCGCGTCGCCGAAGCCCTCGATTTGAACAAAGAGGACGCCGCGGTCCGCGAGCGTTACGGTCGTGATGGAACCATGTTTCTGACTGCTCGGCGACTGGTCGAAGCGGGAGTGCGAGCCGTGACATTCAATTGGGGTGGTTGGGACACTCATTCCGACAATTTCAAGACTCTTCGCCGGCAATTGCCGCGGCTTGACCGCGGCTTGAGTTCTCTGCTGCAAGACCTGAACGACCGCGGCCTGGACCGGGACGTAGTGGTCGTGATGTGGGGCGAATTTGGGCGAACGCCGCGAGTCAACAGCGGCGCCGGACGCGATCACTGGTCGCGGGTGGCAATGTGCTTTCTCGCCGGCGGCGGTCTCAAGACCGGCCAGGTCATCGGCGCAACTTCACGCAACGCAGAAGAGGCCAAGGAGCGGCCGATTCATCTGCAACAGATCTTCGCCACGCTCTATCACTCCCTAGGCATTTCCGTCGACCACGCCCAACTGTTCGATCCGAACGGTCGGCCGCAGTATCTCGTCGACCGCCGTGAACCGGTTCGCGAGCTGATTTGAATCGCGTCGTTGAGCCTTAAGATTCTTTTTGCCGCTCATTTTTTTGCCTCTCTCCTCAACCCTTCTTCTTCTTAGCAGGGTTCTGCGGACGGTTGGGCTCGTTTTCAAATGGGAGATTGCCGTAGGCGGCGCGCGGCGCTTCGCTGGGAACCTGCAGGTCCGACTGCAAACGAGTCAATTCCTTCTTCAACTCCGCCACGACGCTGGCATACGACGGGTCGTTGTAAAAGCTGCGGAGTTCGTGCGGGTCCTTTTCACGGTCGTAGAGTTCCCAGTAATCGACATCGGGCTTGTAGAAGTGCGCGAGCTTATAACGATCAGTCACGACGCCGTAATGCGGGCGCACGTGATGCGGCTGGGGATATTCGTAATAGTGATAGTAAAAGTTCTTTCGCCAGTCTGTGGGCGATTTGCCCGCCAGCAGCGGGACCAAGCTTCGGCCTTGCATTTCCGCTGGCACTGGGATTCCGGCCGCTTCGAGAAAAGTTTCGGCGAAGTCCACGACGCTTGTGAGCTGAGCGTTCACGCTGCCAGGTTTAGTAACGCCCGGCCAGCGCACGAGAAACGGAGTGCGCAGGGACTCCTCGAAGATCCACCGCTTATCAAACCAGCCATGCTCGCCGAGGTAGAAACCTTGATCCGAGGCGTAGACCACGATCGTGTTTTCCGCGAGTCCTTCGTCGTCGAGGCATTGCAGCACGCGGCCGACCGCTTCGTCCACCGCTTTGACGCAGCCCAGGTAATCGTGCATGTAGCGGTTATAGCGCCAGCGGACGAGATCTTTCCCCTGAGGATTTGCCTTCCGAAATGCCTCGTTACGCGGCTCGTAATAAGCATTCCAGGCGGGCAATTGCTCCGGCGAAAGACTCTGCGGGGTCGTGAGTTTCGCATCCAGCAAATTAAAGGTGTTTTCCAACGTCATTTGTTGATCGCGCACTGCGAGCCCGCGATTGGAGTAGTCGTCGAAGAGAGTGGGCGGTTCGGGATACTGGCGATCTCCGTCGTGTCCGAGATGTCGCAGCGCCGGTGACCATTCGCGATGCGGAGCCTTGTGCTGGGTCATGAGCAGAAATGGCTTATTCTTGTCCCGTTTTTTCAGCCACTCCACGCTGAACTCTGCGATCAAATCAGTCGTGTAACCTTCATGCTTGACGCGCTCGCCATTGCGAATCATCGGCGGGTTGTAGTACACACCTTGGCCCGGAAGGATGTGCCAATAGTCAAAACCAACCGGCTCGCTGATGAGATGCCATTTGCCGACCATTGCCGTCTGATAGCCGGCAGCTTGCAGCAGCTTGGGGAAAGTTGTCTGAGTGCTATCAAACTGGCTGTTGGTGTTGTTGTAAAAACCATTCCTGTGGCTGTACTTGCCAGTCAAGATCACTGCCCGACACGGACCACAGATCGAGTTTGGCACAAGACACCGATCGAACCGCATCCCCTCCTTCGCGATCCGATCGATGTTGGGGGTTTGGTTCAACTTCCGCTCTTCACCGTAGGCGCTAATCGCCTGGTAGGCGTGGTCGTCGGAAAAGATAAACACGATATTCGGTCGTTTGGTCTGCGCTTGCAGGTTCCAAGTGATGAAGAGAAGTGCCAGAGAAGAGAGCAGCGATTTCCAGTTCATAGCGTTGATTGCCTCAATAAGGACTTCGTTTAGCCCGCCAGCCGCGGGCGTTTCTTTGGAGTGCGGTGGCTTGACACCGCTTTCGTTGAACCAGGCGTCCAACTTCGCGCGTTCCAAAGCGGTATCAAGCCACCGCAGTCCAAATTGGCGGTAAAACAAATGGATTACGCAACGCGGCGAGACACATTGTTGGCATTCTTGATCAACGAATCAACGACTCTCCAAAACGTTTATTCGCAGTCACGGCATGAGTCCGTGCGACGTTGGGCGTGTTCGAGCCGGTCGCTGGCCTGCTGGGTACGTGAATGAGTGAGGCCAAAAGCGTCTGTCAAGATTGCGAGGCTGCTTTCAAGAAGCGACACCGCTTCAGCTCGCCTGCCGGCTTCGGAATACGAGAGTCCGAGCCGGCTTGTGATCTCGGCGACGCGCCAAGACCGCGGCGGATAGGCGGTCTGCATGCGATCCTTTGCAGCTTCTAACGCTTCAGTGGCAGCGATGAAATCCCGTTTTTCGAGCAAGAGATCGGCCAGATCCAGATGGGCCTGCCACAGCCGTTCATCGGTCACGAGAAGACGCGTCTGCAGCCCGCTCAGCGCCTCGCGCATCAACGCTTCCGCCTCCTCGAAAGGCCGCTGGCGGCGAAGAAGATTGGCGAGCCGGATGCTGGAGTTAATGGTATTCAGATCGTCAGGACCGAATTGTTTTATTCGCGTTTGGCGGGCTTCACGGGCCCGTGAAATGGCCTGAATGGCGTCACCGGACTTTTCCTGCAAATCCGCCAGCAACAGTTCCGATTCGGTGGTGGCAAGATGTTCGCCACCAAGTTTTTCTCGCTGGATCTCCAGGATATCGCGAAACAGGTCCGCCGCGTCCTGGGAAGATCCGTGATCGGCCAAAAAGCGGGCAACGGGGACGAGAGCGCTGGCCAGGTCTGGATGCTTCGGCGCCAAATGTTGCCTAGCTTCCTCCGAGGACAATCGCCACATTCGGTCAGCGCTGGTTAGGTCCCCGTGTTCGGCGAGAAAACGACCAAACACTTGATATCTCTCCATTTTGTTGTCGAGCACGGGCTGGGATAGACATTCTTGTACCCACTTGAACGCCTTTGCATCAATCGTTCGCGCTGCCTTGAAATCCCCGCGATCGCGCAGACACTGAGCGTAAACCTGGGACCAATGAACTGCCGCATCCGGAACATCGTGGCGCATGTTCCATACTCGCTCGTAGTGTCGGTGTGCGAATGGAATTGCCTCGTCAAATTTTCCCTGGTTGAGCAGAGCATGTACGAGCACACTCTCCGTGCCACTGACCGAGTCCGGCCGATTCGCTGCCTGGCGGATCACGTCGCGGCACACCTGGTCTGCACTCGCCGGATCTCCCCATTGCAGTTTCCAATTCGCCAATTCGATCCCGGCCCGCAGTCCCCAAGTATGCTCCTTGACCTGCACTCGACCACCAATCCGGATCGCATCGCGGAAATGCCGTTCGGCTGCGGATGCCGCTCCACGCCGCGCAAGAAATTGAGCAAGTTTGAAATGGATCTCGGCGACTCGCGGATTATTGGCGATGATCGGCGGTAACTGCTGTAGCGTTCGCAACGTGACCCGTTCGGCCTCGCGCATGTCCCCCTTCTGCGAAAGCATTCCGGCATATTCGAATTGAGCCACTATCGACAAAGGATGTTGGTTCCCGAAGATTCGGATTGCATCATCGCGTAACGGACGGAAGGCCGCGACCGTTGCTTCATAATCACGCTTCCGCCGAAATTCTTCTACTTCCTGGAACTTAAGGAATCCCTGGACAATAGCGGAGGTCGTCTCGACGTCTCCTGGCTGGACGAGCTTTGCGACTTCCTCGAGCGCAGCCAACTTTTTGTCTTGGCCGATGAGCGACACGATCAACATCATGCGAGCCCAGGCAACCTCGAGGTGCGAATGCTCAAGATAACTTTGGCGGGTTTCGACTGCCGCCCGGAATAATGGTTCGGCGTCGGCATCCCGATGGATCTCGTGTAAGACGAAGCCCAAATGAAACTGTGTTCGAGCAATCGCCAGGGGTGGGCATTGATCCATCTTTTGCTGCGCTGCGAGCACTTCGCGAAAGATGGCTTCCGCCTGGTCCATCTCACTGTGAAGGTGTTTTACGACCGCGTTGCTCCACAAACTTGCCAGAACGTCGGGATGCTGCCGGCTGAGAGCTCCTGCAGTGATTTGGGATTGTCGCACTCTCCAAGCTCGATCCAAGAGTGACTCCGCAGCCTCCAGATCACCGGCGCCGATGTATGCCAATCCCAACGCGTTGAGCAGTTTCGCCTGATAAAGTGGCTCGTCCGACAATTCACTTATGACGAGCTTTTGGCCACGATCCAACAACTCGCGGGCCGCATCAAAATTCTTACCGTCATTTGCTTCACCAAAGCCCAGTTTGGTCACTCCCAGCGGGTCCGTAGATTCGAAGAGACTCGCCAATACCGAAGTGGTAGATAATGCCGCCTGACGTTGTCGCGTCTCATGTTCTCGAGCCGCGATGGCGACCTGTTCGCTGCTCTCAGCCCGCCGTCGCGCGACGTCAACGTTCCAAGCGGCCATGCTGGCCGCGACAGCTACCAGGAACAACGCGGCGGCTACCGAACCGACCCAAGCGGTGTGTCGCCGCGCGAACCGCGACCATTTCATCCCGCGAGAATCGGGGAATGCGTGCACCGGTTCGTCCGCCAACCAGCGCTCAACATCCTCTGCCAGCAAGCGTGCCGATTGGTATCGTTCCTCGGGCCGCAGCGACATGGCCTTAATACAGATCGCATTCAAGGCTTGTGGGATTCCTGGATTTCGTTTTCTTGGCGCGGCAAACTCGCCACGCGCCACCGCGGCGAGCACGCGGGCGGATGAACCGCCGGGGAATGCCGGTTGTCCCGCCAGTAACTGGTACAGCGTTACGCCAAGACTATAAACATCACTGACCGGTCCGACCCGATTCGTTTGACTACTGGCCTGCTCGGGACTCATGTATTGCGGCGTGCCGCAGATAATATTCTGCGACGCTGGAGAAGCATCCGTTGCCGGGGCGGCCGTGTCGGATGCGGCCGAACTCGCGCTACGGGCGGTCGTCGGTTCCTTAACGAGTTTCGCCAGGCCCCAATCGACGACCAACGTTTCCCCAAAAGCCCCCAGCATGACATTCGCCGGCTTGATATCGCGATGTACGACGCCGCGGCTATGAGCAAATTCGATGATGTTGCACAATGCAATAAACGTCCCCAGTTGTTTCCGTAATTCGAACGCGCGGTCAGCAGAAAACGGGGAACCGCGACCCGGCTGGTGTAATATCCGGATGGCTTCGTCGAAGCTCTGACCCTGAATCAGCCGCATGGCATAAAACGGTTGGCCGTCGGGAGCGATTCCCTGGCCGTACACGGGAACAATCCCCGGATGTTCCAATCGTCCTGTGATCTCCGCTTCCAGCAGGAATCGCGCCCGGTGTTCCGGGTACTGGGCTTGATCGATGAGCATTTCTTTCAAGGCCACTTCGCGATTCATTTCCACATCTGTGGCGACCCAGATTCGACCAAGTCCACCCTGAGCATGGAGGCGAATTGTGCGGTATCGACCGCTTCCGACACCGTCCGCTGAAGCCGCACCTGATTCCGCCAGTGTTGACGGAGCACCGACCGCGGGACCAGATGCTGTGGGGCGCTCGCTTGATAGGTCCGAAGTGCTGGCCCCAGACATTTCCGCGGCCAACACGGATTCCAAAACGTCGTGGTCCCGAGAAAATCTCTGGCGATATTCTTCCAACGATATCGCAGAGCCATTCCGGCGAGCCAGTTCAAAATCGACTCGCAACAATTCGCTCAAAGCGGCGGAGCGCAAGTGGGGAGCAATCTCCACCAACAATTCCTCAACCCGCGTTCCCTTTCCGGATCGCGAATCGGTTTCATACCGGTCGCATAGAAAATCGATAACGCGCAGGTCGTTCAGAGATAAGGTCATCGAAGGGCTACTCATCATCCCATTCTGTCTTGTGTCGCAACCACGTCTCTCGAATGATCCGCAACTTGCGCTCGACTTTGCGTTCGGTGCAATCGAGTATTTCCGCGATTTCGCGGTTGGTGTAGTTCATGAGCTTGAAGAGTGCGATTTCCTTCAGTTCGTCGGCATCCAGCTGCTGAAGCAATTCTTCACAGGACAGATCGCACTCGTTGGTCGGCACTGCGGCGAACGTGTCATCGAGTCGGAACTCGCCGGCGTCCACCAACACGGCTGTTTCATTGTAAACACGGCCGCCTCCGCGTTTCTCCGTCATTTCACGGGCAATATTTCGCCGAGCCTTGCGGACAGTGATCGTGGCCAGAATTCGCCATAATTCGTTGTGGTCCAGATGCTCGGAAAAATCACCTCGTTCAGTTCGCCTCCAGAAACTGAAAAACGCACTTTG
>CAZFLF010000353.1:0-6919 GCA_964519825.1 uncultured Pirellulaceae bacterium
TCTGGTTAAAACCCAGCACGGAACCAAACGCACTGACCGGGTCACCGTTCATCGCCAGTTCGATCGCTTCGCGCAACGTTGTTGCTGACGCAGCTCCGCAGGGATTGCTATGTTTGATCACGACGGCAGCGGAATTTGGCAGCGACCGCACGATCGTTAACGCGCTGTCGAGATCAAGCAGGTTGTTGTACGACAATTCCTTACCGTGTAGTTTCCGTGCCGCGACGACATTGGCTCCGATGGCGCCGGTGAGCCGATACACCGCGGCGCGTTGATGCGGATTCTCGCCGTAGCGCAGTTCCGCGTCGCGAGTCAGCGCTACGTTGAGTTGTGCGGGAAACGTCTCCGTTTCGGATTGAGTCACTCCCGCTGTCTGCTGCGCAAAGTAATTGGCGATGGCTCGATCGTACGCGGCCGTACTCGCGAAAGCTTGGCCAGCCAAACGCCGGCGCAACTCCAGCGAGGTTCCACCCTGCCGGACGACGTCGTCCAAGATCGCCGTGTATTGTTCTGGATTGGTCGCGATCGCGACGAAAGCATGGTTCTTCGCCGCCGCACGCACCAAACTCGGCCCACCAATATCGATCTGTTCGATGGCTTCCGCTGCTGTTACGTCCGGCCGTGCGATGGTTGCTTCAAACGGATAGAGATTCACCACAACCAATTCGAATGGCACGATCTGAAATTTGCCGATCGCCGTCATGTCGTCGGGGCGGTCCTGTCGACACAGTATTCCGCCGAAGATTTTCGGGTGCAGCGTCTTAAGTCGCCCGTCCATCATCTCGGGAAAACCGGTGTATTCGGCGACATCGCGAACGGAGAGTCCCTGGGATTCCAGAAACTTGCGAGTGCCTCCCGTGCTGAAGATTTCCACTCCAGCGGCCACCAGCGCACGGGCGAATTCGGCCAAGCCAGTCTTGTCGCTCACACTAATCAAAGCGCGGCGTGGCTTGATGATCTCCATAAGAAGCTTTCTGGCATTACTTCCAAGTCTGGGTAAAGTGCCGCATCCGAACGTCCGCGTTATAGTCGGCGGAGCTGATTGGTCAATGGGCGGCCGGCGCGTGACGGAGTAGTCTGCGCTGTCACAACCAGGTTTGAGATTTGAGATTGCCGAATCGCGGTGTTTTTCGCGTCACGGCGGGTCTTCTTCGCCACTTGTTGACCTGTGTTGTCGCGACTATCATCCCCCTTTTCCTTGTCAGCGATGGAGTTAGACAATCGATGCGGCATGTGTTGTCGGCGATCGTGCAGAATGTCCCTGGAGTGCTGTCCCATATCTCCGGGATGCTTGCCTCGCGCGGATATAACATTGACTCGCTGGCTGTCGGCGAGACGGAAGACCCGCACCTGTCCCGCATGACGTTTGTCGTGGTGGGGGACGACCATGTGTTGGAGCAGGTCCGCAAGCAGCTCGAGAAGATAGTCACGGTCGTGCGAGTCGATGATATCGGATCGAAAGATGCGGTCGAACGCGACTTAATGTTGATCAAGGTTAAAGCCCCGCCGGGTGGAAAACGGAGCGAGGTTCGCGAACTAGTCGAAATCTTCCGCGGCCGAGTCGTCGATGTGGGACCGGAAGAAGTCATGATCGAGATCTCCGGCCGCGAGAGCAAAATCGAAGCATTCATCGAACGGATGCGGCCGTACGGCATTAGCGAATTAGTCCGCACCGGCCGGATTGCGATGGTACGCAGCAAGTCCCCCGTGGCGACCGATGAGTCCCAGAACTAATCCCCAAAAGAGCCATTCATGCCCGCCAAGACCTATTACGACAACGACGCTGACCTGTCACTTCTCAAAGGCAAGACCATCGCGATCCTGGGATACGGTTCGCAGGGACACGCCCAAGCCCAGAACCTGCGCGACAGCGGGTGCAACGTGATCATCGGTCAACGCCCGGGCGGGTTGAACTACGACCTGGCCAAGGAACACGGTTTTGAGCCGATGTTGGCCGACGAGGCGACCAAGCGGGCCGACATCGTTAACGTTCTCTTGCCCGACGAAGTGCAAGGCGACACGTATCGCGCCCACATTCGACCGCATTTGAAGCCAGGAAACATTCTGATGTGTTCGCACGGCTTCAACATTCACTTCGGCCAAGTCGAGCCGCCTCCCGGCGTCGACACACTGCTCGTCGCGCCAAAGGGGCCCGGTCACCTGGTGCGCAGCGAATTCGAACGGGGCGGCGGCGTGCCATGCTTGATCGCGCTCGGCAAGGGCGCAGCGGAAGAAACTAAGAAAATCGGATTGGCCTATGCCAAAGGGATTGGCGGCACTCGCGGAGGCGTGATCGAGACGACCTTTGCGGAGGAAACCGAAACCGACTTGTTCGGCGAACAAGTGGTCTTGTGCGGTGGAGTCAGTGCGCTGGTGACGGCCGCGTTCGATACGCTCGTTGAAGCGGGTTATCAGCCGGAGATGGCGTATTTTGAATGTATGCACGAACTCAAATTGATCGTCGACCTGTTCTACCAGGGTGGCTTGAACTACATGCGGTACAGCGTGTCCAACACGGCGGAATTCGGCGACTACACCCGCGGCCCGCGAATCGTCACCGACGAAACGCGGCGCGAGATGAAGAAAATCCTCTACGAGATTCAGTCGGGACAGTTCGCTCGCGAATGGATTCTAGAAAACAAGGCCGGCGCCCCAGCGTTCAAGGCTCAGCGCCGTCGACAACGTTCGCTGCAAATCGAAGAGGTGGGCAAGCGGCTGCGCAGCATGATGCCCTGGATTAAGGCCAAGGAAGCCCCGCAGTAATCGGCCGGACACACGCCTTGGATTTGTCCGTTGAAACGGCGGTCGACAGAAAGGACTCACCCATGACTTATCCGCAGGCAGTGGAGGTTTTCCAGCGGTTAAAACCCGGTGACCGCGTCGAAGTGGTCCACGAAGTTAAAGTCGGATTTCGCCGGTGGACAACCACGACTCGCGGGACAGTCGTCAGCACCGAACGCCGGCGACATAGCCTGCACTTCAACCGCAACTTCGATGACAAGGTCTTCAGCGACGTCATCGTGCTTCGTCGCGACGATGGCGAGCTGACCACCGTCACGCTGGACGAGTTCTCTGACATCCGCGTGCTCGAGGGGCAGCGGAGCGAATGACTAATGACTGCTGAATGACCAAATCCCAATGACCAATGACCAAGCGATGGTTGCGAATTGTTTATGCATTAGTCCGTAACTGACGGAAGTCGTGATTAGCCGAAGGCGTTAAACATATCACCCCGCGGTCGCGGCGATTGACCGCGCACCTAGGTAAAGGGCCCAGTAACTGTCTCTTACCTTGGTCATTGGTCATTGGGATTTGGTCATTCCTTCGTAGGTCCTTGGGATTTGGTCATTCCTTCGTACTACCCGGCTCTTGTTGCGTCAGGCAATGGAATGAACCAAGTCCCCAAATGAGATCCAGGGATGGCAGGCCGCAGACTCTTCGATCGGGAAACAATTGCGACAGCGTCTGGACGGCTGCGGAATCGGCCGGGTCATCATACTGCGGTACCGCGACTAGGCCGTTCGCAATGTAGAAATTCAAATAACTCGCCGGGAGCCGCTGCTCGCCGACATACTTGGGTTGCGGAAGCGGCAATCGAACAATTTTCAACGGACGGCCGTCTTGATCGGTCATGTCACGCAACTGGCGGTGAATCGACTGGAGCGGTTGGAAGTTATCATCGTCGCGATTTTCTTCCCAAGCCGCGACCACCGTCACCGGGTTGATGAATCGCGCCAGCTGGTCGATGTGGCCGTCGGTATCGTCGCCGGCGAGTTCCGCATCCGCCAACCAAAGCACCTTGCGCACTCCGAGAAAGTCGGCCAGATATTGCTCCATATCGCCGCGGGAGAGTCGTGGATTTCGGTTGGGATTTAGTAAACACGATTCGGTTGTCAGCAGCGAGCCGCTACCGTTCCCCTCGATCGCACCTCCCTCGAGGATGATCCCCGGGGCGAATCGCCGCCGGTGTTGCAGTTCCGCAATCTGTTCCGGAACGGAGTTATCGAAGTTGAACGGCGGATACTTGCCACCCCACGCGTTGTATTCCCAATCGATGAGCGCCGGTGGACTGTCGGGCGGCCCGATCAAAAAAGTTGGCCCATGATCGCGACACCAGGCATCGTTAGTGTGGATGTCGTGCAGCATGACGTTGGGGAGTGCGCCAACCATTTGTCGTGCCTCAGCCATGACGGCTGCACCTCCGGCGAGAATATGCACTGGTTCGACCCCAGCAATCGCGCGCACGAAATTGGCGAACTGAGCAGGTATCGGCTCAAACTTGCCCGGCCAGGAATTCCGATTATGCGGCCAGGAGACCCAGGTCGCGGCGTGTGGCTCCCATTCCCCCGGCCAGCGATAGCCGAGCGCCGCGGGAGTCTTCGCGTTTTTTAGATGGGGTTCAAGCATTTGTTTAACCGCAAGCCGTAGGCGTGCGCGGTGGCAGTGTGGTGCGCCGCTCCGCGTCGCAAATCACGACGCGGAGCGGCGTACCACACTGACTTCAGCCGCTCGGTGTCGAGCGGTCCTGATCGAGATACCGTTTGGTCAAATCACCATAGGCGTCCGTCCGTCGGTCGCGAAGGAATGGCCAGTGCGTGCGGACGGTATCAAGCAGTCCGAAATCACATTCCACGACTAATGTCTCCTCGGCGGTGTGCGACCCGCGGGCCAGCACATTGCCGTATGGATCGGAAACAAACGACGCGCCCCAGAATTGCAACGCTCCTTCCTTTCCCACTCGATTGGGCGCGGCCACGAATACTCCATTTGCGATCGCGTGACTCCGCATCATGGTTTCCCAGGCGGAATGCTGGCTTGGTCCGAAGGTTTCCTTCTCTTCCGGTAACCATCCGATGGCGGTGGGATAGAAGAGGATCTCAGCGCCACTCAAGGCCGTCAGCCGCGCTCCTTCCGGAAACCATTGATCCCAACACACCAGAACTCCAATCCGGCCAAACCGGGTAGGAAAACTCCGAAATCCCAAATCACCCGGACTAAAGTAGAACTTCTCGTAATACAGCGGATCGTCCGGGATATGCATTTTGCGATAAATGCCGACTTGGGAACCGTCCGCATCGAATACGACGGCAGTATTGTGATAGACCCCTGCGGCGCGCCGCTCGAACAACGATCCGACCACCACCACCCCATGCTGCTTGGCGGCAGCGGCCAGCGCCTGACTCGTCGGACCGGGAATCGGTTCCGCCTCGGCGAATTTTGAATGGTCCTCCGTTTGGCAGGGATACAAGCCGTGAAACAGCTCCTGGAGGCAGATGACCTTCGCGCCCCGGTTCGCGGCGTCTGCAATCCGCGACAGTGCCTTATCCACATTTTGAGTCTTATCGCCGGTGCAGGACATTTGCACTACGGCGATGTTGATGCAGCGCTGAGAATATGTGTTGCTCATACGAATCGATGGTTGGTCATCAATGGCTGTCCGGGAAAACGGATGTTACCTTAGTTCGCATGACTGGAAAACGGCCCACTGGACTGTTTATCACTGGCACCAATACCGGCGTTGGCAAGACGTTCGCTGCGACGGCGCTGGCACGTACTCTCGTCGCCATCGGATGTCGAGTCGGAGTTTACAAACCGGTCATGAGTGGCTGTCGGGGCGAGGGGACAAGAAATGCGGAATCAAGTGTCCCACTGCCGGCGTCTGAATTGGATCGCTCCGATGACGATATTCGCTTGTGGCACGCGGCTGGTCGCCCGGGAGAACTGTCTCAAGTATCACCCCAGCGTTTCCGTGCGGCGCTCGTTCCGCATCTAGCGGCTCGGGCGGAAGGCCGATTCGTCGACTCGCGGCTGCTGCGCACCGGAATTCTGCCGTGGCAGGCATCCAGCGATCTGGTCATTGTGGAGGGGGCTGGCGGGCTGTTTTCGCCAGTGACAGATACCGAGTTGAGTGCGGATCTGGCTTGCGATTTCGGGTTTCCCCTGGTGCTGGTTGCGGTCAACATGTTGGGAGTGATTCATGCAACCTTAGCCACGCTGTTCGCCGCGCGGGCGTATCGCGCTGGTCTGAATATCGCGGCCGTGGTGTTGAACGAGATTCCGGACGGTACATCGGACTTGAGCCGTGCATCGAATCTGGAAGAACTTAGATGCCGCTGTGCACCGAGCCCAGTCTTCCGGCTTGGTCCCAACGAGTTGCAAATCTCCGAACTGGCTTCGTGGGTTGCAGACGCCGTCCATCCTGAACAGACCGTTACTGATTGACAAAGGAGACGCGATCGCCGAGTTTGACTTTGAGATGCAGCGATTTGCCTTGGCGAACGATGAGCATGTCGACTTCTTTGTCGACTTCGGTAAAGCCCACGATCTTGATCAAATGTTCATCGTCCTCGATCCGGTTGCCGTCAAATTCCAGCACGACGTCATTTTCACGCAGTCCTGAATGCGCGGCGGGCGTGTTCGGCCGAATCGTCTTGACCATTGCACCGTGGGGTCGCGACAAACCCAACCGCACCGCCATTTCAGGAGTGATTTCGTCGTTCAGATCGACTCCTAAATAGGCCCGCGTTACGTGGCCGTGTTCGATAAATTGCCGAGCGACGGTCATTACCATTTTGATGGGGATCGTGAAGCCTATTCCTTCGCTGCCCCCGGAGCTGCTGGCGATTGCGGTATTGATGCCGATAACTTCGCCACGCAAGTTCAATAGTGGACCACCACTGTTGCCCGGATTGATCGCGGCATCCGTCTGAAAGAAGTCTTGATAGCGGATGCTGCCGTCGCCTAATTCCAGGTCTCGGCGCCCTTTGGCGCTGATGATGCCAAACGTCACGGAATGACTTAAGCCGAACGGGCTGCCAACGGCTAGCACGAAGTCGCCGATATCGATGTCATCGCTTTGGCCGATTCGCGCGGCGACAAGATTCGTGGCGGCGATCGCCAAAACCGCAATGTCGGTTTC
>CAZFLF010000354.1:0-6907 GCA_964519825.1 uncultured Pirellulaceae bacterium
ATCGAATGCGAGCACGCTGGCAGAGCATTGGCCAGCGCCATTCGTGCGAGTCGAGGTTGTGGCGTGGTTCCACAAAGTGAATTGCGCCGCTCCGCGGCGTAATTCACGACGCGGAGCGGCGTGCCACACTTCGAAGCACTTTGCAACTCGCAGGGAGTCGAAATCATGCGTTGGAGAGATCGCGCGGGAAGCGGAAACGTCGAGGATCGGCGCCGGTCAGGCGGTCCGATAATGGCTGTGGGTGGAGGGCTGGGCGGGCTTGTGATTCTGCTGGTGCTATCGCTCGTACTCGGCAAAAACCCGGCGCAGCTGCTGGAGCAAATGCAACCGCCGCCTGGACGGGAATTCGCCCAACCGGGTGCCGCGCCGGTTGGAGAAAACGATGCGGACGCCGAATTGAAGCAGTTCGTGTCGGTGGTGCTGCGCGACACGGAGGATGTCTGGGGAAAACTGTTCGCTGCTAACGGTAGTCAATACCGCGCGCCCAAACTGGTCTTATTCTCAGAACAAGTTCAATCCGCTTGCGGGTTCGCGAGCGCGGCGACGGGTCCGTTCTACTGTCCTGCGGACGAAAAGGTCTATCTTGACTTCAGTTTTTATCGCGACATGCGCACGCAACTAAACGCTCCTGGAGACTTTGCACAAGCTTATGTCGTCGCCCATGAAATCGGTCACCACGTCCAGAACCTGCTGGGAATCTCCGACAAGGTCCAGGCACAACGGGATCGGCTGAGCACTGTCAAGTTCAACAATCTGTCGGTGCGACTGGAATTGCAGGCGGACTTCTTCGCTGGAGTCTGGGCTCACCATGCGCAGCGCGAGTTTCGCTTCTTGGAGCCCGGAGATATTGAGGAAGCGATTCGTTGCGCCAGCGCTATTGGGGACGACCGTCTGCAGAGACAATCTCGCGGCTACGTCGTACCGGACTCCTTCACTCACGGCACCAGTGAGCAACGAGAACGCTGGTTTCGCCGCGGTTTTGAAACCGGAGACATGGAACAAGGCGACACGTTTAACGCCCGGTCTCTGTGAGTTTTCATCACAATATCGCCCGATCATTCCCAATTGCCCCACCCTCTGGCCTAACTGCTTGACACTCGCCCGGCGCGGACTAACTTCGGACGAGGTGCAGTTGTTCTGCCTGTTGTGGGGAGCGAGTGATGAAAATGCTGTGGCGGGCGAGTCGTTTGTGGACGGTGGTGGGTTTGCTATTGGTTCTGGGGGGCGGTTTCGCGCTGGCCGCCGAACCGAAGCCAGATCCGAAGCTGTTGACGCTGGATCGGATTTTTGATTCGCAAGATTTCAGGAGCGAGGACGCGCCGCCGATTCAATGGAACAAACGACGCGGTGGCTACACGAGCCTGGAAACGTCGGCGGTCAAAGGAGCCGGACAGGACTTGGTCTGGCACGATCCAGCCAGCGATCGCAAAGAAATCCTGGTCCGCGCTCATCGATTCATTCCGCCGGGCGCCGAGTCCCCGCTGGCCATCGAGTCCTACACTTTTTCGGACGACGAATCGAAGCTGCTGATCTTCACGAACAGCAAGCGCGTCTGGCGAACAGGATCGCGTGGCGATTACTGGGTGCTGGACATCGCCGCCGGCGAACTCAAGAAACTCGGCGGCGATGCCGCGCCTGCGACGTTGATGTTCGCCACATTTTCACCCGACGGCTCCCGCGCCGCGTTCGTCCGCGAAAACAATCTTTACGTTCAGGATTTGCACGATCTTCAGGTTACGCCACTTACTACGGATGGTTCGCCGCAGATCATCAACGGCACGTTCGACTGGGTGTACGAAGAGGAACTCAATTTGCGAAACGGATTCCGTTGGAGCCCAGACGGCCGATACGTGGCCTATTGGCAGATCAACACCACGGGCGTGCGGGAATTCCTGTTGATCAACAATGTCGACAACCTCTACTCGCAGGTGCAAGCGATTCCCTATCCGAAAGCGGGCGAGAAAAACTCGGCGGCTCGGATTGGCGTCGTCAGCGCGTCGGGGGGCGAGACCCAGTGGCTAGCCCTGCCGGGCGACTCGCGCGAGCACTACGTGGCGCAGCTGGACTGGGCCGGCAATTCGCGAGAGCTCCTCTTGCAGCAATTCAATCGTCTCCAAAACACCAATCGCCTGATGCTGGCGAACGCAAAATCCGGAAAGGTTCGTACAATTCTGACGGAGACCGACGCGGCGTGGGTGGAGAATAACAATTCCGAGCTGCATTGGTTCGACGATCACAAAAAACTTGTTTGGTTGAGTGAGCGGGATGGCTGGCAGCATGCTTACGCGGTGACGCGAGCCGGTGGCCATGCGACGCTCATTACGCCGGGCCACTTCGACGTCATCCGCGTCGAAGCCGTCGACTCGCGGGAAGGCTGGCTGTATTACATCGCTTCGCCCGACAACCCGACGCAGCGGTATCTCCATCGCGTGCGGCTTGACGGTACGCAAGGCCAACGCGTGACCCCGGTGAAACAAGCTGGCACGCACGGCTACAGCATCTCGCCCGACGCGAAATGGGCGATTCACACCTATTCCACCTTTGACATGCCGCCGGTCGCCGATCTCATCAGTTTGCCCGATCACAAGCCGGTGCGAGTTCTCACGGAAAACAAGAACTTGAAGAAGACATTGGCAAAGCTGAAACGGCCGACGTCGGAGTTCTTTCGCGTCAACATCGGAAATGATGTGTTGCTGGATGCGTGGTGCGTCAAGCCACCCGACTTCGCCATGACGAAAATCTACCCGGTCCTGTTTTATGTTTACGGCGAACCGGCGGGGCAGACCGTGCTGGATCAGTGGGGTGGAAAACGCTACCTGTGGCATTTGCTGCTCGCACAACAGGGATACATTGTGATGAGCGTGGACAACCGAGGTACGCCGGCCCCGCGCGGCCGCGAATGGCGAAAGATTATCTTCCGGCAGGTGGGAATACTCGCCCCAGCAGACCAAGCCGCGGCCGCACAAGCCATTCTCAAAGAGCGCCCCTACATCGACCCGCAGCGGATCGCCATTTGGGGCTGGAGCGGC
Organism: uncultured Pirellulaceae bacterium; assembly: GCA_964519825.1. Lineage (GTDB taxonomy): Bacteria > Planctomycetota > Planctomycetia > Pirellulales > Pirellulaceae > CAZFLF01. Next base: position 3,030 of record CAZFLF010000354.1, read on the forward strand.
GGTGGCTCGATGACCCTGAACGCCATTTTTCGTTACCCCGATCTGTACCGCGCGGCAATGTCGGTCGCCCCAGTCCCCAATCAACGCTTTTACGATTCAATCTACCAAGAGCGTTACATGGGGTTGCCGGGGGACAATGCTGAGGGTTATCGACTCGGTTCCGCGATCACCTACGCGTCGCAACTAAAAGGGGAACTGTTGCTGGTCCATGGCACTGGCGATGACAATGTGCATTACCAGGGGACCGAAGCCTTGATCAACGAGCTGATTGTTCACAATAAGCCCTTCACGATGTTCGCTTATCCTAATCGCAGCCACAGCATTTCCGAGCGCAAGAACACGACACGGCACCTCTACGGCTTGCTGACTCGGTTCCTAAACGAGAAGATCTCGCCTGCCGCCACGAAGGATTGAACCTGAGTGACACCAGCATGCCTAACTCTATTGCCGGCCATCCCCCACGGTCTGTACACATTGTTTTTCACGGAGTTGCGGCCTCAATGCGGTTTCTTCGGCTCCGGGGGATGGTTCGCTGGATGGTTGACAGCGTGGGCCCAGCGCTTGGCGATCGGACTGAGCAGAATGAAGCCGATGCCAAAGCCGATGCCACACCAGCCCAGCTTCTCAAAGACGTCGACTGAGGTTTCCAGCGCCGCCTGGGGATCGAGCACCTGGCCGCCGACCGTTTCCGTGCCCGCCAAGCCGGCGATGATGCCGCCGACATATTGGGCGATCGAGCTAGAGAGGAACCAAACGGCCATCATGAAGGAGACGATCGCCGGCACGGAGAGCTTGGTGATCTCCGATAGTCCCACTGGCGAGACGAACAACTCGCCCGTGGTGTGCAGCAGGTAAAGTAGACCGAGCATCAACAGCGGCACGCGGTAGCTGGCGTCGGCCATGTGTTTGGCCCAAACGATCACCAGGAAGCCCAGGCCCAATTGGATCAAACCGAGCCCGAATTTGAGCGTTGGGTTGGGGTCGAGATTCCGCCGACCTAAGGCGGCCCACATCGCGGCGAAAATGGGGGCGAAAATCAGGATGAAGCCGGCGTTAAACGCCTGGGTCTGGGCCGCCGAGATGCCGGCGTCGATCCAGCCCCACCAGCCGGCGGGCTTGATGCCGGCCGCCGCGAGTTGCTTCTCAGTTCCCACAGGCAGTCCGAGAATGTTGGTCGCTGAGCTGGTGACGCGCATATCGACATTGCGATCCGCGAAGAGGTTTAGCGAAGTGCCCGCCTGCTCGAAGAAGGTCCAGAAGACGACCGCGCCGAAGATCAGCACCATTGCCAGCTGCATCTTCTCGCGTTCGACCTTGTCGCATTTGACGGCCATGAACCAGAGGATGTACCCGAGCGATAGCACCGTGCAGATACCCAGGCCCCACCCCACCAGATCGTTGTTTTGAACCAGCAGCCACACCGGTCCCACGCCAAGCACGCCGAGAATATAGATCAGCCATTCGCGGTTGAGCGGGCCCACGAGCGGAGCTTTGAGCAGCTCGGGATCGGGCGGCTCTCCGTGCCCTTCAAGCAGCGCTTTGCCGAACACGAACACGACGAGCCCAGCCAGCATACCCACGCCCGCCAGGCCGAACCCGGCCCACCAGCCGATGTTCTCCGCGAGAACCGCACAGAGCACTGAAGCCCAGAAGGCGCCGAGGTTGATGCCGTAGTAATACAGCGTGAAGCCGGAGTCGCGGCGCGGATCTCCCTGGACATAGAGCTGGCCAACGATCGTGGAGATGTTCGGTTTAAGAAAACCGACGCCCATGATGATCAGCGACACGGCCAGATAAAAGGCGGCCTTGCCAGTCGGATCTTCGCTCTTGCTCATCCTGTACTGGCCGGGAGGCAGCGTTGGGGGAAGGCTCGCTCCGGCCGGCAAGTCTTTGATCTCTAGGCCACCACCCTTCAACTGCTGAAAATTGTACGGTTTTCCGTCGACCATCAGGCGGACTTCCCGCGCGCTAACGCGGCCTTCGGACGAGAAGTTGTAAGTCTGGCCGCCATAGCTGAGGGATTGCTCGGCGGGCCGGCCTTCGTAGGCCATCGTAAGATGCCCGGCTACGAGCAGAATCGCGCCGAAGGCGATGCTCTTCCGCGTGCCGAGGTATCGGTCGGCCAGCAAACCGCCGATCAAGGGCAACAGATAAACGAGCGAAGTGTAGGAGCCGTACTGCGCGTTGGCCGTCTTGTCGTCAAAGAGCAAGTGCTGCGTCAGGTAGAAGATCAAGATCCCGCGCATGCCATAGTAGGAGAACCGCTCCCACATTTCGGCGAAGAACAGGATGATCAGTCCACGCGGATGGCTCTTGAGCAACTGATACAGCACAGGCGCGCCGGTCACTAGGGTAACCACGACGCCCACGACGATGACAATGTTCATATGACTCGCCTGGCGTTTCGAAGTTGCCTTGGCGCCCCCGTCGTACCGCAAATGGGGGCGTTGAACAAGTTATGCGGTCGATTCGGTCGGTACATGCTATACAGTCCACTCGGTCCGATCGATCCCAACAAGATCGAATTCTACCGAGTGAACGATATCGTCGCCAACGCGCGGAACGCTGGCGACGAAACCATTCTGTCTCCCTGAGAACGAGTCGGCATCCAGTTGTTGTTCGGTGTCTATCTACTCCACACGCTCGGCGAACTGTGCCTCTCGCCAGTCGGCCTGTCGGCAATGACGAAGCTTGCTCCCGCGCGAGTCGTTGGCCAGATGATGGGCGTGTGGTTCCTCGCGGCCTCGATCGGCAACTACCTCGGCGGCTCGGTCGCCGGCTACTACGAGCGGCTCGAGCTCCCAACGCTCTTGACGCTCGTCGCTTGCAGTGCCTTTGTGATGACCGCGATCATGTTCATGCTCGTGCCGCCGATCAAGCGTTGGATCGGGGACGCCGAGTAATTCAGCCATCCGAGCATTCCAGACGGCATGTTGCTGGCGAAGGTCCTCACAGTTGGTAGATTGGGCGGGGTGATTGGCCTACGTTGTACCCTTCTCCGAGCGCGCGACAACCGTCCTTCCACATGAGTCGACATCGGAATCTTCCGTCAAAGATTGTAAGGTCATGGTTCGCGTTCGGTGTTCCCATTGTCGGCAGACGTACCAGGTGCCCAAGGAACGGCTGGGCAGCCAGGCGACATGCAAGAAGTGTCAGCACACGTTCAGGCTCGAAGTTGCAGCGGACGAGACGGGCGTTCCGCGGGCCAAACACCCTTCGTCAGCGGCCGTTCCGCGGAAGCTGGGTCCATACCTCCTCCAATCGAAAATTGGAGCAGGAGCGATGGGGGAAGTCTGGCTGGCGCACGATGCGGCGCTGGAACGTGACGCGGCGATCAAGCTCATGGCTCCCGATATCGCGTCTGACCCCGAGCGCCGACAGCGGTTCGAGCGAGAAGCCAAGCTGGCAGCCCGGTTGCTGCACCCGAACACCGTTGCGGTCTATTCGTTTGGCGTGGAGGGGGAGCACGCCTATCTGGCCATGGAATTTGTCGATGGGTCGTCGCTCGACAAGATCGTGTCGGCCGGCGGTCCGCTCCCTTGGCTTGAGGCCTCGCGCATGATATGCGATGCGGCGAGAGGCCTGGCCGCCGCCCATCAAATCGGCCTGGTGCATCGCGACATCAAGCCCGCTAACTTGATGCGGACGTCGAAAGGCGTCACGAAAGTGGTGGACTTCGGCTTAGCTCGGACGACGCTGAACAACACCCAGCTCACACAAGATGGCGCGCTGTTGGGCACGCCGGCCTTCATGGCCCCCGAACAATGGACGGGCAGCGAGATCGATGCCCGGAGCGACTTGTATTCCCTGATTTGTAGCTATTACTTCCTATTGACTGGCCGTTTGCCCTTCGACGCACCGTCTGTGGCGGCGCTGGG
>CAZFLF010000355.1:0-6878 GCA_964519825.1 uncultured Pirellulaceae bacterium
TGATCCGTGGCATCACTCCGGGCGTGCCGGTCATCAACTTCGCGACCGGAAACCCCGCGCTATTACCGTTGCTGGCGGAAGGGGGCAGCCCGAAGGGAAGGCAAACGGTTATCGGCGTCGATTGGCGTGTTCGGCTCGACGAAGCCTGGCGCACCGTCGGCCACCAACTATCTGTCCAGGGCAATCTTGACCCGACAGTACTGCTGTCGCCGCTTCCAGAGATCCGGCGACGCGCGAAGGAGATTCTTGACCAAGCGGCCGGCCGCCCCGGGCATATCTTCAACCTTGGCCACGGCATCCTTCAGCAAACTTCCGTCGACAATGTGATAGCGTTGGTCGACGCGGTCCACGAGTTAAGCGCGCGGAAATAAACCGCATGCACTAAGCGAATGGGCCGCCACAGTTGGAATCGTTTAACCGCAAGCCGCAGGCGAGCGCGTTGAATTGAGGTCGACTGCGCCCGAACGCGCTCGCCTGCGGCTTGCGGTTAAACGAGCCTAGTAAGAAACTGGGTCGGTGGGAGCAGGGCGACGCAGCCGTTGATCGCATTGAGTGAACTGGCGCCCAGAGCGCCACGAGGGAAGCACCGCCTCGTTGTCACCGCCGCGTCGGCTGTCGTCCTGCTCCCAACCGTTTCCTGTCAAGGACGCTCGTGTCGAAAACAGGCCATGCCGTTTCGGGCGGGCCGATGTTCACAAACCGATTGCCCACGGAAAATCACCCAGTCAGCCGTGGGCGCTCTGTTGCGGGATGCCACGGTCGTTCAGCATGCGACGGTCAGACGTCCTATCCTTCCGCCACAACCTATTCATCGTAATAGGATCAGATGGGTCTTACTCGAAACGTCGATCTGACCGAAAGTTCCTGCCAGCAATCCCCAGATTACGACGGGTGTAGCGGATGTAAGGGTTCCATCACATTGTGGAAGGGCTTGGCCGCGCCGCAGGCAGGACTTGAGTCCGCAGCTCTCGCATCGCCCCCACGAGCCGGTTGATATGGTCCTCCGTGTGGGCGTATGACAAGCTGATGCGCAACAGCGATTCACCTTCCGGAACGGACGGGGGGCGAATGCCAGGCACAAATATGCCTTGGTCACGGAGAGATTGCGCGAGATGCATTGTCACATTTGGATTGCCCAGGAACACCGGAATGATTTGGCTGGCGGAATCGCCAATTTGCCAACCATCCTGCCGCAAGCGGTCCCGTAGACTTGCCGCGGTCGCCAGCAACTCATGACGGCGATGTGGTTCGTCTCGAACCACTTCCAACGCACGCAGTCCCGCCGCGGCGACCGCTTGCGGAGACGCGGTAGAGAAAATGTACGGCCGCGCCCGGTTTGTCAGCCATTCGATGAGTTGGCGCGAGCCAACCACAAAGCCGCCGAGCGAACCCAGCGCCTTGCTGAGAGTCCCAAATCGTGCCGCCACACGATCTTCGACGCCGAAATGTTCGGTGACCCCACGGCCATGCTCGCCGAATACGCCGGTCGCATGCGCCTCATCGATCAACAGCATCGCGCGGTAACGATCAGCAACGTCCGCCAACTCCGGCAACGGTGCGAGATCGCCGTCCATGCTGAACAATCCGTCAGAGACAATCAGTCGCCGACGGAACTTCGACGCCTGTTCCAGCATTTTCTCGACGTAACCCACATCACGGTGCGGATAAACGACGACACGTGCTCCAGAAAGTCGGCAGCCGTCGATAAGGCTGGCGTGGTTCTTTGCATCGCTCAAGATCACGTCACCGTTGCCCGCCAAAGCGGCGACCGCACCCAGATTGGCGGCGAATCCGGTGGGAAAGAGTAGAGCGGCTGCGGCGCCTTCAAATCGGGCGAGTGCCACTTCCAACGCGGCGTGGAGGGTACCGTGACCGGTGACGAGCGGACTCGCGCCGCTCCCCCATCCGCATTGTTCGACCGCATCGATCACAACGGAAGAAAGGGTTGTACCGGCCAAGCCGAGATAGTCGTTGGAGCCAAAGTTCACAACTCTCCGGCCCTCGACCTCGATCTCCGCTCCCTGACGGCCGACACGATCGACCAATCGCCGGCGCAATCCGAGCGCCTCCCAGGCAGCCAGTTCATCGTCGATCCAAGCCAGCGAGTCAGTCATGCCGGCCAGTATAGCGAGGCGGAATCGGGGTCGGTGGAGGATTCCTTCAAGCTATGTTTCACAGGGGAACGTTTCCTATGGATTGGCGCGAGGAATTGATGGATCGGTTGGCATCACAACCGTGCTCCGGGTACGGCCGCGCCGATTCCCCGGCCACTGAACCCTCAGCGCTCGCCGGGATGGCATTGGCCGCGGCGGGGCAACTGGATCCGGCGAGACAAGTTGCCGACTGGCTTGCCGGACTACAGGCCTCGGATGGATCAGTTGGCGTGCGCGCCGCGGAAACCCAGCCGTGTTGGCCGACAAGTCTCGCGGTGCTCACTTGGGTTGCGTTGCACGAATACGGCAGTTCCCGTCCGTATCAATCGTTGATCGACCGTTCCGTCCACTGGATCGTTTCGCATCAAGGCGTGACGTTGCCGCGAAATGGCAAGGACGGACACGATTCGACGCTCGAGGCTTGGCCTTGGGTCGACGAAACGCACACTTGGGTCGAGCCAACCGCGTTGCATGTGATGGCATTGAAAGCGATCGGGCAAGGAAACCATCCGCGCACGCGCGAGGCGGTCAGGATGCTGATCAATCGCCAGCTCCCCTGCGGCGGACTCAACTACGGCAACACGATCGTGCTCGGCCGGCAACTGCGACCACACCTGCAGCCAACCGGAGTGGCGCTGCTCGCGTTGGCAGGTGAATTGGCTGAGCCGAAACGCGTGCAACGATCACTTTCCTACTTACGAGAGCAGCTCTGTTCATCGACCACGACGACGTCGCTTGGCTGGTCGCTGATGGCTCTGGCCGCATTTCGCCTGCTCCCGGCCGGAGCCGATGCCTGGCTGGAAGCCGCGTATCGGCGCACGCTTCAGCGCGATCAGTCACGTCACAAATTGGCGCTCATCGCACTGGCGTCGCAGAAAGAGCAATCGCCCCTTGTTATGGTTCCAGCGCGATACCAAGACAGCGGATCATTGCAGCCGGTGGGTCTGAATTCGTCGGGCTGAAAAGGAATTGAAGAATGGGACAGCCTGTTTCCATCATGACGCGACGAGGCCTGCTGATCGGTGGATCGCTGGCGACCGCGGGTTTGATCGGTGCGCCGCTGGCGCGGAATCTGTTGCGCGGTCGAGCGTCGGTGTTTGTGGCGCGGAATCAAAAGTACGATGAATCGCTCGTGATCACCATTCGCGATGGCCTGGTGGCGGCTGGCATCGAGCCGGCGACCATCCGCGGCAAACAGGTGCTGCTCAAACCCAACCTTGTCGAGCCGTACAAGAAATCGCCTCATCTAACCACAAATCCAATCGTCGTGGCCGCGGCCGCGGAAGTGTTTCTCGGTTGGGGGGCGAACGTGATTGTCGGCGAAGGACCAGGGCACGTGCGAGACACGGAGATGGCGCTCCTCGAAGGCCGCATGCAAGAAACGCTCGACAACCTCCGTCTGCCGTTCGCCGACTTAAACTACGAAGATGTAGGGTGGACGCTAAATCGCGGCCGCGCCAGCCAACTCGATGGATTCTTCTTTCCGCGATCCGTGTTGGAGGCCGACCTGATCGTTTCGATGGCGAAGATGAAGACGCACCATTGGGTTGGGGTCACCGCGTCGCTGAAGAACATGTACGGCGTGATTCCGGGGATCAAATACGGTTGGCCGAAGAATGTGCTGCACCATAAGGGAATCCCACAAACAGTCTTCGATATCAATGCGTCTTTGCCCAAGACCATCGCGATTGTGGACGGCATCGAATGCATGGAAGGAGACGGACCAATTATGGGCACTCCTAAACACATGGGCGTGCTGGTCCTCGGAGTAAATCAGACTGCGGTGGATGCTACCGTCTGTCGATTGATGAAGATCGAACCCACTCGCATCGAATATCTGCGGTTGGCGGCCGATCGTCTCGGACCACTCGACGAACGGCTGATCGACCAACGAGGCGAGCGGTGGCAGCCGCTGGCGTCTTCGTTCCAGACGCTCGATGTTCCGCATCTCCGCGGAATACGGTTGAGTTGAGAAGAGAATCTCCAATCACCGCAACGCACGCTACATCTGAGAGAACGTCTTTCTTGGATGCATTGGTTGGCAATGGTGATGCATTCGAGTTCAAAGCAGTTGACGTCCTGACGCCGCGTGATCGTGGTCAGCTGTACAATTATCTCCTGTTGCTAGACATTCACGAGCCTCGAATAGGCCGCGTTATCGATTCTAGATGCAAGATGGGGGACAGATGCGTTGGATTTGGCTCCTCGCCATTGCAGCCGATATAGAGATCCATGCTGCAGAGTTTCATGTGATGCCGAGTGGATCACCACAGGGTACGGGATCGCTTGCCCAACCGTGGGATTTGGCGACGGCTCTTGTTGCACCCGGAGTTGTGCAGCCGGGCGACACGATCTGGCTGCATGCAGGAACGTATCGGGGTGGGTTTGTGTCGCGGTTGACTGGCCGGCCCGGCACGCCAATCGTCGTGCGCGGAGAGCGAGCCGCTCGAGTGACGATCGACACGTATCCGCGAGACGACAAGGACAACGGACTTTTCCTGCTACTCGGCGCCGATGTCGTCTATCGCGACTTTGAGGTGACGTGCAGTCATCCTCGGCGAGAGACCAAGATTGCCGGTTCGTGGCCAGCCGACATCCGCCGCGGCAGCGTCGACATTCGAGGCAATCGCATTTCGGCGGTGAATCTGGTCGTGCATGACTGCGCCAGCGGGTTCGGCTTCTGGGCAGAAGGGGAAGGGGGCGAGATCTCCGGTTGCCTCATCTACAACAACGGCTGGCGAGGCCCCGATCGAGGCCACGGCCATGCGATCTACGCTCAGAACGCCAAGGGGACCAAGCGAATTGTTGACAATATTCTGTTCCATCAGTTCGCGTATGGCATTCACGTATACGGTTCGGAGAAGGCATCGCTCAAGGATTTCGAAATCGACGGGAACATCACCTTCGAAAATGGCTGCCTTACGCGGAAGGGAGAAAACGCGCCGGGTATTATGGTGGGGGGAGGTTCACCGGCCGAACGGATCAAGATTCGCGATAATGTGGTCGTAGGTGGAGGGATGCGGCTGGGATATCCGTGGGGCACAAGCAGCGAGGATGTGGTCTGCACCGGCAATTACATGGAGGGTTTGGTGGTCCGCGATTTTCGTCAGGCGACCGTCATGCACAACACGATCGTGGCCGCATCTGGGGTCGTGGCTCTCGAGGGAGCTGGGAAACTTTTGCTCAGCGGCCAGCGCTGGAATCAGAATGACTACTATGTCACCGATGGAAGGTGGGGAGAATGTGCGGTCGTCGAAGGCTCGAAGAGTCGCGGTTTGACCTACGACCAGTGGCGTCGCGAGACTGGGTTTGACGCGCAGAGCACCTTCACCAGGGGCGCTCCCTCCAAACTTAGAGTGATCGTGCGCCCCAACGCTCACGAATCCGGTCGCGCCCACGTGGCAATACTCAATCCGGCATCGTTGCCAGAAGTCGAAATTGATTTGTCGCGAGTGCTGTCCTCCCGCCAGAAGTTTCGCATCCAGAGTCCCAAGGACTTCTTTGGCCCAGCGATTGTAACCGGTATCTATGACGGCTTACCCGTGCGAGTTCCGATGAAGTCAGTCGCAGCCCCCCCGCCAGTCGGAATGCCCGACGCCGAACTGCCGATTACGGAACCCCAGTTTGCCGCATTCGTCGTGTTGCCTGAAGCGAGTTCGCTTGGTCGTTGATGATGCGGCGTCGAGTGTGGTTCGGCATTCCGGTCGCGGAGCGACCGGGGCACATAGCTCTAGTGGGTGCCACACCGAATAGGTTATTATGATCCCCTTGGTGCCTCGTCGATCCGTGATGGACCGGGCACAAGGCGGAGGTCGGCATGCTTTCGATTCTTGGTCAGCCGTATCGTCATTGTGACGGCATATCGCGTCGCCGGTTTCTTACGGCAGGCGCGTTGACCATCGGCGGATTGACGTTGGGAGATTTGCTGCGTGCGGAGGCAGCCAGCGGCATCCGTTCGTCGCAGAAGGCAGTGATCAACTTGCATCTTGATGGCGGCCCGCCACAGATGGACTTGATCGACCTTAAACCTTCCGCTCCGGCCGAGATACGCGGCGAGTTCACGGGCATCGATACGGCAATTCCCGGCTTACAGATTTGCGAATTGCTCCCCAAGCTCGCCAGCATCGCCGATCGGTTTGCATTTATCCGGTCACTCGTCGGGTCCACCGGTCAACACAACGCCTTTCAATGCCAGTCGGGCTGGGACGAGAAGAATCTCGCCCCCGTCGGCGGCCGTCCGGCGATGGGATGCGTGGTCTCGAAGCTGCACGGATCGCCGACCGATATTGCTCCGTCGTTTGTGGATTTGATGCAAGGGCGCCCGCTGGTGCGCGACAGCGCCCGATCCGGCTTCCTCGGTCCTTCCTATAAGCCTTTTCGCCCCGACATTTCCCAACTGTTCGCCCGGCCGCTGGAAGCAGGAATGAAGAACGAGCTGGCTAAGCGGGGTGGCGAACACACAGTCACGCTGCAACTCGATGCGGCCCTGAGCGCCCAGCGTCTGGATGATCGTGCCAGCTTGCTTGGCGGACTCGACACGTTGCGCCGAGCGGCGGATCGCAGCGGCATGATGGACGCGATGGACCGGTTTAATCGGCAAGCCGCTGGTATTTTGTTGTCGGGGCGTTTTGCGGAAGCGATGGACCTGGCGCGCGCGCCGCCCCGAGAGTTGGCGCGGTACACGGCGCCCGCTACAACGCGCGGGCGATGGTCTTCCACGTGGCA
>CAZFLF010000356.1:0-6845 GCA_964519825.1 uncultured Pirellulaceae bacterium
CGTGATAGAACGAATCATCAGTGCAGGAAGCCCTTAGGTTACGGTCCATGTAATTAATCCTTCATTCGTCTCGCATTCTCTGCGACCTCCGCGCCTCTGCGGTGATCTTTTCGTTCATGAACTGCTCGCCAGAAGACGCGACAGAATCGAATCAGCCGACTCATGATCTTGCGACGAGATCGCATTTCGCACTTGCTGGAGCAGGTCGAGTTGTTGAGATGTGAATGGCACGGCTTCACCGGGTTCCGGCAGAATCGGTACGAGCATTCGGACAATCTCGCGGGCGAGTTCCTCGACTCCTTGGCCGGTGACGGCACTGGTTGGCAGCCAATCGACGGGAATCGGGTTGGCCGGATCACATAGATCCATCTTGTTGGCGACGACGAGCGACGCGCGGGCGGCGGCTTGGAACCGGGCCACGTACATCTCGATCGGCTGGCTCGCATCGGTGACGATCACCGCCAGGTCTGCCTCCTCTAACTGCCGCCAGGCTCGTCGAGTTCCTTCTTGTTCCACAGCATCGGTGGATTCGCGGTAGCCAGCGGTGTCGGAAAGCTCCACTCCCCAGCCGTCGAATGCAGTGGTCGCGGTCAACACATCGCGAGTTGTCCCCGGCTGATCGAAGACGATGCATCGTTCGTAACCCAAAAGTGCGTTCGCCAAGCTGCTTTTGCCGACGTTGGGGGGCCCGGCCAAAACGACACGCCACGGTTGAGCAAGGTGCAAGCCCACGTCGCCGAGTTGTATCAGCCGGGCAACTCGCTCAGTCGCCAGGTCGAATCTCGCGGGTTGCATTCGCAGCGAAGCGCGGACTTCTCGGATCGCAGCCGTCAGAGCGCCGCGCCATTGATCGAGCAGAATTCCGGCCGTCCGCTCAGTCCGCGCCATCGAAATCGCCTGCCAGGCAGCTCGCTGGATCGAATCGAAAACATGTTCGGCTAGCCACGTGGCGCTATTGTTGAGCGTTGCACCAGCGGTCGTGAGTGTAGTCAGGATGGCATCACTGGCCGCGATTCCTCCGTGGCAGTTGATTTCAACACGGGTTTCTTCGCAGCGGGCGACAACCACTTCCTCCGGATGTCCAGCTCCGCTCCGCCAATGTCCCACGAGAATGCTGCGAATCGGGACCGTGCTTAACGTACGGTGTCCCAGCGGCTGAAAGAAGCGTTCGACGAGAGCGACCGCCTGCTTGCCATCAACTGAAATGGTCGCGATCGCTCCGCGACCGACGGGTGTCAGTAACGCGACACGGCAGTCCACCGAAAGTATCTGGTTGGCGGCAGTCATGGATCAGTTGGGAAATGACTAATTCCACTAATGACTAGAGAATGACCAAATCCCAATGACCAATGACCAAGGGTAAAGACAGTCACTGCCCTCGTTACCCATTGTGCGCGGTTAATCACAATCCCAATCAGCCAACCTTGCAATTACTGTCATTGGACATTGGTCATTGGGATTTGGTCATTCCTTGGACATTGGTCATTGGGATTTGGACATTCCTTGGACATTGGTCATTGGTCATTGGGATTTGGTCATTTGCTGGTCACTCGGCGTTTGCTCACGCGTCGTGCTAATCACAATTCCCGCCAGGACCAGATCGGGGACGAACTTGGCGTCCGCCGCGACAAATCCAGTGAGTCGCCTTGCATCACCGCCGGTGACGAATATTTGGGGAGTCTGGACCAGTTCACGTCGCACGCGTTCCACGATCTCTCGCACCGCGCCGACGTTTCCCCAAAACAGACCGCTGCGAATCGCACCGTCGGTCGATTTCCCCACGACCTGCGGCGGCTCGGAGTTGAGATCGGGGACAACCTGCGGCAGTTGGTCGGTTCCCATCGCGAGCGCTTTTGCGGTCAGAGCGAATCCAGGCAGGATTACCCCGCCTTGAAAAACGCCATCCGCCGTGATCAGGTTCACTGTGATCGCCGTTCCGGCATCGATGACGATCGCCGGTCGCTGGACATCGCGCATTCGATTGACGGCGACCGCCGCCGCTAACCGGTCCATTCCAACGCGGTCTGGAGCATCGACGTTGATCTCAATCGGCAATTCGCCATGCGTAAGCAGTCGGTAGGTGTCCATCGTTCGGCTGGCTCGCACCCAGTCGCGGAGCCGTTGTTCGACCGATCGTTGCACGCTGGCCACACACCAGCCAACCGCTGATGGAGGAAGTACGGCGGACAGAGTCGCTGGATCGAAGTTTGCGGTGGCGACCTCTCGCTGCTCGGACCAAATTGGCCAGTCCGAATCGTTCCGTGCCATCGTCAGCCCAAGTTTGACGGTCGTGTTTCCGATGCCGACTGCCAGAAACGGGGCAGTCATAAGACCGCCTTCTGATGCTCGCCAATCTGAGACGCGATGGTTCGGATAAGCCCATTCAGTCCAACGCCGGTGACGGCAGAAATCAACTGGACTTCTTCCCCGGTTTCCGCGGCCAATTGGTCCCGCACATCGACTGCCCCGGGCAATTCACCTTTCGTGACCACCACGATCTCCGGTCGTTCACCCAACTGGGAACTGTATTGAGCCAGTTCTTCGCGGATCGCCCGATAATTTTGCAGAGGCTCGGTGCCATCGAGTGGTAGCGGTTCGACGAGATGCACCAAAATACCCGCTCGTTCGACATGCCGCAGGAACTCGTGACCCAAACCGACTCCGAGGTGTGCACCTTCGATCAGTCCGGGAATATCGGCCAAGACAAAGGAATGATCAGCATCGACATGCACCAGCCCCAGATTCGGATGTTTGGTTGTGAACGGATACGCGGCGATCTCGGGGCGCGCTTGCGAAACGCGACTGAGCAGCGTGCTCTTACCGGCGTTTGGTTTGCCGATCAGACCCACATCGGCGATGACCTTCAGTTCGAGGATCACCAAACGGTGCTCCCCCAGTCCACCCGCTGTCGTGTCGCGCGGGGCACGATTTGTCGAGGACTTGAAGTGTAAATTACCGTAGCCTCCTTTTCCGCCACGTGCCACGACGAGTTGATCTCCGGCGTGAATCAAGTCCTTGATTGCAAATCCCTCTTTCGCATCCAGCACCACGGTGCCGGGTGGAACGGGTAACACGAGATCCTTGCCGGTTCGACCAGTCCTGTTCGAGCCGCTGCCGCGAGCACCGTCATCGGCCCGCCAGAATTTACGATGTGCGAGTGAGGACAGGTGATCGACGCCGTCTTGGGCTTCGATGATGATGCTGCCGCCGTCGCCACCGTTGCCCCCATTCGGTCCGCCAAATGGGATGTATTTCTCCCGGCGAAAACTGAGACAGCCATCGCCGCCGCTGCCAGCGTGTAAATCAATTTGGACTCGGTCAACGAACATGGCATCCCGTGGCAATGAAGAAGGGAGAGCTCTGGCATTCACGCGCCAGCGGTCCGATCTAGCGCCGAAGTATTAGTTCGCGGTCGCGTCGGGTAACACGTTGATGCGGCGGCCTTCGCGATCGAAGTGGACTCGGCCAGTGATGATCGCGAAAATCGTATAGTCTCGGCCCATCCCTACTCCCAAGCCGGGATGGAACTTGGTGCCCACCTGGCGTACGAGAATGTTGCCGGAATGGACTAATTCGCCGCCAAAACGCTTTACACCGCGACGTTGACCATTGGAATCACGTCCGTTGCGGGTGGAGCCTTGACCTTTCTTATGTGCCATTGTCTGCCTGACCTCTCGAAAACGTGGGGTTTATGCGTGCCGCGTCAGCTCGTCGTTGGCCCCGCGTCTCATTGATTCTCGACTCGAGGGTTCCAATGCGTTGCTGCGGCTAACGCGCTCGTTTCTACCGCAAACATGGCATTCGGGACCATTCGCAGTAGAGAGAGTGATTTTTAGCGATAAACCCACTGGTAATCAAGGCGTTGTGTCAGGCCATACTTGTCCAGAACGGCTTGTTGCTTGGCCGGATCCGATTCCACTGGTACCCCGTAGCGAATCTCTTTTTCATGTTCGTTGATGGGATCACCTGGCCGCCAGAAGTTGAGTCGAAGTGTTTTGAAAATGAACTGGCGTCCAGTTCCTGGCGGGCTCCCCGGTTTGAATGCTCCAGGCGGATCTTCAAATCTGAATGCATTCGTCAGCCCACGGATGGAGATTGAAAAATAGTCAATTCGCGGATCGACGTCTTCCCAGGTCACATAACCCCATACGCTCCGGTCGAATCGTTCATCGCTGAGCGGAACCAGAACTTGAGAAATCTCGATGCTATTGAGCAACTCGACTCCTGGGTTTTCCCGCGCCTGGATTGGTTTCTTCGCCGAGACAACGAGCCGATCCAGGTACTGTTTATTGAACTCATGGCTCTCCAAAACGAAATGCGGAAAAAACCGTCGCGTTGGGAAGTTAACGCGTTCGACGTTAAAGACCTTCTTGCCCTGCTGTTCTTCAACCGGAGCCGGACTGAGATCGTAGCCAACATTTTTGACGCGATAGACCATGTACCAGATCACTTTCCGCTGCATCTTGCCCGACGTTTGTGGCACGTCGACTTCCATCATCCGCAATGGTTTAAAGGCGAACTCCAAATTCCAAATAGGACGACGAAATGTCACCTGTTTGGCCTGCTCTAGTAACGTCTCGCTTTTTGGTTCGTAATTCGGGTCCCAATCCAAACCGGGAATTCCTGCAGTGATTTCGACGATCGGGCGCGGACCGGAAAACGTCTCGGCAGGTTCTCGGGCCGGGGCAATCACGGTCAGCACTCCGGGAGCCAGAGGCCGCAAACTTGCTGCTGGCACCGCCGCAGTTGCACCAGACTCCTGGGCGCGGTTGGGGCTCGTGGCGATTACTAGCCAACCAAAAACCAAACTACCAATGCAGTTAAAACGTGCTGACATAAGGCGTCTCAGAGATAAGTCGGGCGAAACACAACGTGCGAAGTGAAACTCGAATTCCAGTATAGTTACCGTTTCTCGCAGCCTCAACGAGCAAGCCCGTTCGCGGAATAAGGCGATTGGCAACGAGTTGCTTACCATCCTACGGGTATCCAAAGCCCAATCGCCTAAGCGAACTGATTGTGTGGGTTATAACGGCGGAAGTGAATCGATCAGAGTGTCGGGCCAACGAACCAGGGGACAAACTCCTCTTCCCCAATGCCGTGCAATTCGCTCTTAGTCTGCCTGCCACTCGCCACGGCCAGGATTTCCTCAAAAATCTCGCGACCGACTTGTTCAACGGATTGACCGTTCAGGATTTCACCCGCATTGATGTCCATGTCGTCGATCATCCGTTCGTACATTGGCGTGTTGGAGGCCACTTTGATCGAAGGAGTTGGCTTGCAGCCGTAACAACTTCCGCGGCCTGTCGTGAAGACGACGATGTTCGCCCCCCCAGCAACCAACCCGACAACACTGGGCGGATCGTAGCCAGGGGTATCCATGACCACGAATCCCTTGGCGGTGACCTCTTCCGCGTACTCATAGACATCCACGAGCGCGGTCGAGCCCCCCTTTGCGACGGCGCCGAGTGACTTTTCGGCGATGGTCGTAAGACCACCTTCCTTGTTGCCAACCGACGGATTATTGTCCATGTCCGCACCAAAGATCCCGGTGTACCACTTCCACCATTTGATGCGGTCGAGCAGCTTCTGAGCGACGGCTCGAGATACGGCTCGGCGAGTCAGCAGGTGTTCCGCGCCATAGATCTCCGGCGTCTCCGCGAGGATCGCCGTGCCGCCGCAGGCCACGAGCATGTCCGCGGCAATCCCCAGCGCGGGATTGGCGGTGATGCCGGAATTGCCATCCGAGCCGCCGCAATTGGTGGCGAGCACGATCTCGCTTGCCGGAATCGGCTCGCGACGCACGTCGTTTGCCAGTGGAAGCAGTTCCTTCACTTTTCGTACCGCAGCCTCGACGGTCTTGGTCGTGCCACCGTGGTCCTGCATAGAAAACACCGGCGGCCCGCGCCGTTCGCCGCTGGCGCCATCAATTTGCACGAGACCTTGATGATCCAGCAGATACCCCATCGCTCCGGTTTCACAGCCCAGTCCAATTAAGAGATATGCGCCAACATTCGGATGTTTGGCAATCCCCCCCAGCACACGCGATAACATTTGATGACCGACACCGTTGTATTGCATCGCGCAGCCAGACTGGTGCGTAATCCCGATCACACCGTCGACATTGGGAAAATCCCGCCGCACGATCGCCGGGTCAAATCGGCGCGAGACAAACTTACTGACCGATGCCGAACAGTTGACGGTCGAAATCACGGCCAGGTAATTACGGGTGCCGATTTTGCCGTTGGCCCTGCGGTAGCCCTGAAACGTGCGACCGAGGATGGGTGTGGGTGGCGGCGGAATTTGCGAAGCTGGAGCCGGATCACGTTCAAATTCACCCAGCGACACGTTGTGGCAATGGACCCATTCGCCTGTCCGCACCGGCTCGGTTGTGAATCCGATGATCTGCCCGTATTTCCTCACCGGCTGGCCCTTCGCGAGAGGACGAATCGCGATCTTATGGCCAAGTCGTACCACTTCAGCGACCGTAATGCGTTCACCTCCTACCTCGACGATCACCCCGCTCGGAATGGTTTGTGTCGCAATGCAAATATTGTCGTCGGGATGGAGAAGAACGACCGACGAGGTGTATCGTGGGGCTTGAGTCGCAAGCATCAATATCTCTCCGGTGTAAATGGACCTACGTGCGGTGTACTCTGAAGAAGATTCATCCGCAACGGCGGTCATAACAAGTCGCTGTGGTTAGTTATACCCGACGGTAGCCGAAATGGGTTGGTTCGCCATAACGAGTGAGCGGCAAGGCGCTAGCCGCCGGTTTTTTGCATGGGAAATCGACCCTGCGACACCGGTGGCTAGCGCCATTCCGCTCAATGCAAGTGCGCTGCGGT
>CAZFLF010000357.1:0-6809 GCA_964519825.1 uncultured Pirellulaceae bacterium
CAATGCGAAAGGGCGCATTCGCTCGGATCGATGCGGACCGGCCACTCGTCGCGGATTTTGGCTTGGCCAAATTCACGGACCGCCGCGACGAACTGACGCACGCCGGCGAAGTCATGGGGACGCCGTCGTACATGCCCCCCGAACAGGCCCGAGACGCGTCCAGCGTCACGGCGTCCGCGGATGTTTACTCGCTGGGAGCCACGCTCTATCACGTACTCACTCTCCGTCCACCCTTTCAAGCCGCCAACGTCGCGGAGACGATTCGCCAGATCATCTACGAAGAACCGGTCTCGCCGCGAAAGCTCAACCCAGCCATCGATCGCGACCTGGAAACGATCTGCGTGAAGTGTTTGCAAAAGGAACCGGCCAAGCGTTACGGTTCGGCCGAACTCCTGGCGGACGATTTGCGCCGCTACCTCGACGGCGAACCGATCCTCGCCCGGCCGATCAGCTGGGTCGGACGGACAGCGCGGTGGTGTCGCCGTAAGCCGATGCTGGCAGGATTGATCGGCACGGCGGCGATGTCACTGATAATCGCGATGGGGGCGATTATTGTTGGCTATCGGAACACGGCGGCGGCACTCGCCGAGTCCGAATCACGTTTGCAGAAAGCGCTGCAAGTCGTCGACGAATTGTTCACCCGAGTGAGCGAAGACGAATTGCTCAATGAACCAGGCATGCAACCGCTGCGGAAAGATCTGCTTGCGCGTGCCCTCAAGCACTATCAATACTTCCTCACCGAAAGTGGCGGCAACGCGGCGATCCAGGACGAAGTGGCTGCGGCGCGGTTCCGAGTTGGTCTGATCACGCAAGTAATGGGTTCTCGCGAAGCCGCGCGGGAAGAGTTTATGGCGGCTCGCGCGCTGCAAGAACAACTGTTAAAGAAAAGGCCTGACGACACCACCCGGCTCAAAGCACTCGCCGACACACTCAACGCGCTTGGAAGCCTTTACAAAGAATCGGGGTCGCTCGACGACGCCACTGCGATGTACAAGGAAGCAGTGTCGTTGCGTAACCGGCTTGTGGAGTTTGAGCCAACGAACAACGAATTCCAACGACTCCTCGCCAATGTGCGGATGAACTTGGGACTCGTCGAGATGGGGCGAAATCACGCCGCTGCCGCTCGTAGCCACCTGGTCGCGGCACAAAACATGCGACGTCCACTTCTTGACGTAAATCCAAAAGCTCGCCGCGACTTGGCGATGGGCTTTTACAATCTCGCGAGACTGTCGGTCGCCGACCAACACGACGTCGATGCCGAGCAATATTTCCGCGATGCGATTCAGCAATTCGAACAATTGGTAGCTCATGACGCCCGCTCACTTGCCAACCGTTACTACCTCGCGGTTTGCTACCGGCAGCTCGGTACGTTGCAGGCGAATGCGCAGGACATTTCGCCGGCACTCGTCAACTTCGAAGCCGCGCGATTAAGGATGGAGTCGCTTGCCATCGGCAATCCGGACGTGGTGTTCTATCAGACCGAATTGGCCAACCTGACCATGATCCTGGCTGAGCTGTACGATGAACGGGACGATCTGCCCATGGCGCGCCGTGCGTGGACCCAGGTACTTTCCACAATGCAAGGTTTGCTGCGGAGCGACCCCCGCAACCCCGATTATCGCCGCCACGAAGCGACCTCGCTCGGGGCGATTGGCAATCTTCAGTTGCGAAGCGGCGACGATACCGCGGCAGGCGATATGCTTGCCGCCGCACGAGACCGGCTGCGGGAGCTGCTCACGGAATCCCCGGACGATGAAAACCTGAAACAGCAACTCGCCGACACGCTCAAAGACTTGGCAACGCTGGCGGCGGAGCGAAACGGCAGAGAATAAGGAATCTTCGTTGTCCCCGGATCAAGTGTTCAGAGTGGTACGTCCGATCATCACGATAGGACCGATCGTCTCGTGATTTCTGTTGCATCCGGTGCGATCGCGTTTCCCGCCGCCCGTCCGATTTGAACTTGCTCGCCGCGAACGCAGACACGCCCACCAACGGAATTGCTTTCATGATCCGAAAAGTTTTCGTAATCGCTACCATACTATCCATTGTTTGGAGCGGGGCGGCGTTGTGGGTTGCCGCGGACGACGAACTGCCGGCGGACGACTTTATGCAGGGATCGGCTGCGTATTTCACGTCACAGCCCGCGCCGAGTCCTTCCACGGATGAAGCGCCGCGCGCCGCAACGACGCGCGCGACACGATCCAGCGCTCGGAGCTCGTACGCTCGACTGGCCCGCGCTCCCAATATGTTCGGCGATTCGATCGGGAACATGGGGCAATTGTCCGTCAGTGCGCAAAACACGAACTTCCTGACCGACTTGCCGCTGGGCGGTGGCCGGAACCTGAAAGTTGCCGAGAACAACAAGGCGCTGCCGATGGACCGCGTGTACTTCGTATACAACGGTTTTCAAAATGCAGCCACGATCGCCCAGGGGGCCAATCCGGCGGCGCTTGTGCCCAGGGATGGTAATTTGAATCGTTACACGTTCGGGATCGAAAAAACGTTTCTCGATGGTCAGTGGTCGGTCGATGTGCGAATGCCGGTAACGGACAACTTCGGGTTCAGCAACCCGGCGTTTGCTTTCGACAGCGGCGACATCGGCAATCTGGCCCTGTTTCTCAAGCACTGGTGCTACTCAAGCGACTCGCTGTCCGTTGCCGGCGGATTGGGACTTGGATTGCCGACCGGCAGTGATCTCAACGGTCAGATCAATCAAACCAACTTCACGCTGCGCAATGACGCCGTACATCTGGTTCCCTACATCGGGTTTCTGATGCTGCCGACCGACGCCTGCTTCATTCAAGGATTTGTGGACGCGGATATCGCAGCTAGCGGCAATGCCGTGGACTTCGGCCCATTAAGGAGTCAGGCTGGCACGCTCACCGAGCAGAACCTGTTGCACGTCGATTTGTCGGCCGCCCACTGGGTCTACCGGAATGAAGTTGCGACGTACGTGACTGGCGTGGCGGCGATTACCGAACTGCATTACACGTCGGCCATGCAGGATGCAGACGGATTTGCGTTTACCGTTGCGGGCGGCGCGGGGCCCGCCGGCGTCGGCACGTTCCAAAACCTCGCGAACCGTACGGACATTTTGCATCTCACCGCTGGCCTACACTTCCAAATTGGCGACGTCTCCAACCTGCGCGTGGGCTGCGTGGTTCCAGTCCGCAACGCTCCGGACCGGCAGTTCGATTCCGAGATTCAGGTTTCGTTCAACCGCTCTTTCTAGGCTCAGTTTCCCAGAATACTGTGCAAAAAAGTTGGGATAAAAAATCCCCGTATCTATAATGGCGCCAACAATCGAATTGGCCGCCATCTCTAATCAGTAAGAAGCGGCTTGCCGTGCGGCGGCTTTTCTCTCTGAAACGGACCAGAGCCATTCCTGCTGATTCGGTCCTGGCATCAACTCCAATTGTTGCCACAAGGCGTTTGAGGAGAAGGTGTTATGTATTCGTTTCGATCTCTTCTTGAGCGTAGCTCGCGCAGGAGATCTGTTCGAATCAGCCGTACCCGCAAGTTGCGTATCGAGCCGTTGGAAAAGCGCTTGGTACTCGTTTGCCCGCCAATCTGCCTGGACTTCGGCGACGCACCAGACTCGGCCAACGGACCGGCTGAGGGAAATCCCTATCCGACGCTGCTGGAGCACGATGGTGCCCAGCACGTCATTGGCGGGCCGCGCATGGGAGCAAGCGTGGATGCCGAAGACAATGGCCAACCCAATGCGACCGCCACCGGAGATGATTTGGCTGGCTTCGCTTCCGTCTCGTCGGATTTCAATACCGGCAACAACGTCGTTATCACGTTCACTGCGAACCAGCCAGGCCAAGCCGGTAACGGCATCACCGTGGTCGTCACGAAGAGTGACCGAGGGATTGGTTTTGCCCCATCGATCAACGTCGCCGGCAACACGATCAGTATCGACTTGAATTCCAATCCCTCCACGCCGACGACCGCCCAGCAATTGGTCGGTGCGATCAACGTGGATCCCAATGCCAGTGCTCTGATACGTGCTGCCATCGCCCAGGGTAATCCGAACACAGACATTGCCACTCCGGATATCAACTACTCGCCGTTGGTACTCGGTGGTGTGCAAGACGAAGACGGCGTGAACTTCCCTTTCCCTTTGATTGTCGCGCAGACGATCAACAGTGTGGGGCGCGTGACGGTTAACGTTCAGAACGCTCCGGGCGGTGCCACGCTCAATGCCTGGATGGACTTCAACCAGGACGGCGATTGGGCCGATGCGGCGGAGCAAATCTTTGCCGGCCAGGCCGTCTCAGACGGCGATAACGTGCTCAGTTTTGTGATCCCGGCGGGAGCACTCGCCGGAAACACGTTTGCCCGATTCCGCCTCAGCCGTCAGGTTGCCGTCCTACCGCCGACTGGTGTAGCGCCCGATGGCGAAGTGGAGGACTACCAGGTCAAGTTGCTGTCGCAGGTCACGTTAAGTGTCACTCCCGCGACGATTGCCGAATCTGGCGGCATCGCGACGGTCACGGCCACGTTGTCGTCCGTCTCGTCGCAAGACGTGACCGTCAATTTGGGTTTTACCGGCACCTCCGTCGGCAGTCTCGATTACAGGCCTTCCGCTACGGAAATCTTGATCGCTGCCGGCAGCACAACGGGTTCCATAACCTTAACCGCACAGAACGATAATCGGGTCGAGGGGGACGAGCAGATCGTCGTCGATATTACCGCCGTCACCAACGCCATTGAAGACGGAGTGCAGCAGCAGTCTGTGGCAATCGACGACGACGATACGGCGACGCTGTCGATCGCGGCCGCGACGACCGTCACAGAACAAGGGGGTGTACAGAACATCGTGGTCACGCTCACGACCAGGGATGGTGCTGGCGGCACGGCGACCCTGGCCAACAGCGAGTTCTTGCTGCAGGTTCCGCTGGCCGGCGGCAATCCCGTAGCCGGCATCGCCGACGAGGACACCTTCATCATCAACGACGGTCAGGGAGGCGGCGACGTTGTCTTCGAGTTTGATAAGGACGGAATCACCCTCCCCGGCAGCATTGCCATTCCGATCGCGAACGGCAGCACGCAAGACGTGATTGCCGACGCGATCGCATCCGCTATACAGAATTCTGGGCTGGGGGTGACCTCCGTCCATCTCGGTGGTGGGGTGGTTCGTTTAACCGGTACTACTCACACACTGGATACGTCTGGTACGCCACGTCTGATACAGAGCGGGGCTCCAGGAGTGCGGCTGACGGCCGATGTAGACGACCTGTTTACGGGCACGGCAGTCAGCGACACGGACTACGAAATCTTCGGCAAGCAAAGGGTAACGTTCACGGCAGGAGCGGGGAATTCATCGACGCAAAACGTGAGGCTCACTCCCAAGGACGACACGCTCGTCGAAGGAAATGAGTCGGTGAACCTGGTGCTACAAAACCTCAACACGACACTCGACGGTCAGGCGTCTCTCGGAACAACGAACGGCGTGGTGACGATCACAGACGCGGATCTGGCGACGGTGGCCTGGCAGGCGGCCACCACAACGGTGGGAGAAGATGTGGCGTCGCCAAACGTCACTGCCGTGCTGACGATGGCGGTGGGGAACACGCTGCAGAATGATGCGATGTTCACTGTGACGGCCACGAACGGTACGGCGGAAGATGCGGACTACGACAGCGGGGCGTTCCCGAAGACGATCACCTTCCCCGCCGCGAGCGGCAACGGAGCCACGCAGAGCGCGACCTTCGACCCGGCCAGCGACACGCTGGTGGAAGGTGACGAGACGGTGACGCTGACGCTGCTGGTCAACAGCGGCGCGGCGACGCTGGGAGCACTCACCACGCACGCGGTGACGATCACCGACGCGGATACGGCCACGGTAGCGTGGCAATTGGCGACCACGATAGTCGGAGAAGATGCGGCCACGCCGAACGTCACGGCAGTCTTAACCACGGCGGCAGGGAACACACTGGAGAACCCAGCGGTGTTCACCGTGACAGCGACGAACGGTTCAGCGGAGGACGCGGACTACAACAGCGGAGCCTTCCCCACGAAGATCACGTTCCCGGCCGCGAGCGGCAACGGGGCCACGCAGAGCACAACCCTCGACCCGGCTAGCGACGCGCTGGTGGAAGGGGACGAGACGGTGGCGCTGACGCTGATCGTCGACAGCGGGGTGGCGACGCTGGGAGCACCTACTACGCACACGGTGACGATCACGGACGCGGATACGGCTACGGTGGCGTGGCAATTGGCGACCACGATAGTCGGAGAAGATGCGGCCACGCCGAACGTCACGGCAGTCTTAACTACGGCGGCGGGAAACAGACTGGAAAATGCAGCGGTGTTCACCGTAACGGCCACGAATGGATCGGCGGAGAACGCGGACTACGACAGCGGGGCCTTCCCCAAGACGATCACATTTCCGGCGGGGAGCGTGAGCGGAGCCACGCAGTCTACGACCTTTGATCCGGCCAGCGACACGCTCGTGGAAGGGGAAGAGACGGTGACGCTGACGCTGTTGGTCAACAGCGGCGCGGCGACGCTGGGAGCGCCGTCCGCGCACGGAGTGACGATCACGGACGCGGACACAGCCACGGTTGCGTGGCAGTCGGCGACCACGACGGTGGGAGAAGACGCGGTCACGCCGAATGTCACGGCGGTGCTAACCACGGCGGCCGGGAACACGCTGGAAAACGCTGCGGTGTTCAATGTGACGGCGACGAACGGATCGGCGGAGAACGCGGACTACGACAGCGGGGCTTTTCCCAAGACGATCACGTTTCCGGCGGGGAGCGTGAGCGGAGCCACGCAGTCTACGACCTTTGATCCGGCCA
>CAZFLF010000358.1:0-6800 GCA_964519825.1 uncultured Pirellulaceae bacterium
GGATCGAATCTCGATGTGCGTCGCAATGGGCTGAACCATGATTCAACTATATCCCATGATCGCTTCGATCGCCAACGTGACTTTTGCCATGCGTCGCGTGGTTTTGCCGGATTGCGTCGGGAAAACGATCAATCACTGAGTCGCTCGAACTACTTACCGACCTCCGAAGCCGAAGGTTGCAGGTTCGAGCCCTGCTGGGTGTACTTTTTGTAAGTCCTGCCCACGGCAAAAAACCAAAAAGGCCCGAGACGATATGTCGTAAGATGGTTCAGCGTTAAGAATCTCAAGGCTTTTCGGCAGAGTGATTGACTTGGTTTCATGCCGTGTGTCGCGCGTTCGAGTCCCGCCTCCGCTACTTTTTGTTATCCTGCCGAGTGCTCAAGGCTTCGCCATCGCAGCTCGGTACTATCTTCGAACAGAACCGCGGCGATCACTCAAGCTCGGCCAATCCATTTTTGGCAACTTCGTCCGCAGCGGCGGCCAGCACTGTTTCGAGATCTTGATCCTCCCTAAGCGTGCTATCGCGTCGGACGCTGGCACAGATAACCACCGGTGCTTGAATTTCACAATGCAGCGCGCGGTCCTGTGACATTTGCGTGAGCGCGCAGGCAGCATCGACAGGGACAACATGACGCTGAAAGTTGTCATTCGTAGAAGATTGCAGTAGATTCGCACCACTGGAAAGTATGACGATGGCCACTTCGTTCGCTTGCGCCTCGCCTTGAGCATTCTTCTCGTTGAGAAAATTGATCACACCGAGCGCGTCGAGTGGCGTAACAAAGCCATTTCCGTCAACGTCGAAAAAAGGTGCCGCTTCGGGACGTGTAGCCGGAACGGGCTGCTGAAACGAGGTAAATTGCGGCTGATTCAGCTCATTGAAAATTCGCAACACGTCCAGCGGAACAATGCTTCCGTCCCCTGTCACGTCAAAGCGATTGGCTTGGTTCTGCCACGGTCTTACCACGGCATTCAATACTGATACGCTCACTTCCTGAACGCTCACTTGAGCTTGAGCAAAATTAACATCGGAATTAGAAGCATCGACCGACACAACGATCGGTATTGTCTGATCACCGTCATTTTGATTGTCGGGAATACCGGTAACCGAGACGGTTTGAGCGATATTCCACGTGGTGGGAGTAAAGACCAGCGTTGCTTTGTCGATCGTGGCCTCGCCACTGTCGGCACTTAACACTCTTAACACGACATCGCTCGCGGGTTGAGCGCTAAGCATGACGGCGAAAGCGTCGGTCGTACCTGTCTCCGAAACCAGCGTGTCGCCCGCTGTTTCAGTGATGATCAAGCCTGCTTGGTCGTCATCGATCACCGTCACGCTCACCACTCGCTCAGCCAGTGGTTGAAAGTTGATATCGGAGCGCTCTGAATCGCCGCTCAACACGACATCAATCGCTTGGTCGCCATCGATTCGGGGGTCGTCTACCGCGAGAATCCTGAGCGTCTGCGGAACGTTCCAAGTATCCGATGTAAATGTTAACGTCTGGTGATCGACATTTACTTCCGCAAGATTACTGCTTGCAACATTGAGTATCACTTGTGAGACAGGCTGAGCGGTGAGTTCCACGGTGATCGTGTCGGTGATCCCGTCTTCGGAAAGTGCTGTGTTGCCATCCGTCTCGACGACCTTGAAGCCCGGCTGATCGTTATCCTGAATCGCCACCTCAACGATTTGGCTGATTACACCATCAAATTTGTCATCCGATTGATCGGTGAGGACATTAACCGTGAACTGAGTTACGTGATTGCCATCCACTTTCGGATCATCAATCGCTCGAACGGTTACGACTTGGTTCTGATTCCAGGTCGTAGAAGTAAATGTCAAGATCGATTTGTCAGCGTTGGCTTCGGCCTGATTCGAGCTACTGACTTGGAACACGACATTTGTCAGTGGCTGAGCACTTAGTACGACCAGGAATTCGTCGACTTGTCCCGCTTCGGCGATGTCGGTCATCTGTTCGCTTTCGATGATGACGAATCCAGCTCGATCGTCATCTTTCGTAGTGACCGTTATTTGCTGTGGGGGCAAAGCATCATACTTATCGTCCGACTGCGCACTGTTTATACCGACAGCAATCGTGGTCGTTTGATCGCCATCAACGATGAGATCGTCAACGCCCGTAACTGTGACTGTCTGAGGCGTGTTCCAACTGGTTGGGGTGAACGTCAGAGTCAACTTGTCGATTGTTGCTTCAGCTGCATTGGCACTGGCCAAGACTAACACGACGTCGGATAAGGGTTGTTTGGCAAGCGTCACGGTGAACGTGTCGGTAGTGCCAGCTTCCGAAACTTCGGTCTTGCTGCCGGACTGTGCAATCGTGAAAGCAGCTTCATCATTGTCTTTGGTGCTGACATTCACCGTTTGAACATTAACTGCCGCGAAGCGAGTATCAGACTGTGCGGCATTCACGCGCAGGGTGATAATCGTGGTTTGATCGCCATCGGTCACCACATCGTTTACGCCCGAGAGCGTCACCGTCTGAAGTAGATTCCAATTGGCGGAGTTGAAAATCAATATTGCCTTGTCGAGGGTTACTTCAGTCTCGTCGGAGCTGGTAACTTCTATTACGACTTCCGAGGTTGTTTGCGCCGTCAGACGGACCGAAATCGTATCGACGGATTGATCTTCGCTTACGACATTATTTCCATCTGTCTCGACGATGGTGAAACCCGCCTGGTCGTCATCGTTAACTCGTACGGTATCACTAGTTCCAAGAAAGCCGTCGGCCGTCGCGTGTATTGTTACGCTTTGTTCGCCATCCAGGATCGAATCGTCGATGGCATCTAAATTGACGGTAACGGCCGTTTGACCGGCGGGAATGGTGGCCACGATCGGGACTGCCGCTTCGGTGGCATCACTACTAGTCAGATGAATAATTAATGGTTTTGTTGGTTCTGTGTTGCGCGTGATCGTAACGGCTGTTGCCGCAGCCCCGGCATTCTCCGTAACCGCCGCCGCGACGATGTCGACGGTGAGAGAGGGAATCTCGTTGTCGGTGACATCAACCGTATCGCTACCGCTGGCAAAGTCAGAACTGGACGCAGTGATGGTGACGATTTGAGTGCCGTCCGCAACTTCATCATCCACCGCGTCCAGCGTCACCGCGACCGAAGTTTGGCCAGCCGGAATCGTCGTTGCGGCTAACAGAACGGCCTCTGTCGTATCGCTACACACCAAGTTGACGACTAGCGCACTGGACGTGTCTGTGTTGCGCGTGATCGTGATGGCGGTCGCCGCAGCCCCAGCATTTTCGGCCACGGACGTTGCCACAGCATTAACGCTGAGCGCTGGGCTCTCGTTATCCGTCACGTCAAAGGTATCACTGCCGCTGGTGAACCCATTGGCCGAAGCAGTAATTCTCACGGTTTAGCTGCCGTCCGCGACAGCGTCGTCCAACACGTCCAAACTGACGATGACAGACGTCTGACCAGCCGGAATCGTTGTCGTCGATGGTACTGTCGCCTCCGTCGAGTCGCTACTAATGAGATTGACGTCCAACGCGTTGGTTGTATCCGTGTTCCGCGTGATTGTCGCGGTCGTTGCGGCCGGCCCAGCATTCTCGATAACAGATGTCGCAGTAACATTCACCGTCAACGCAGGACTGTCGTTATCTGTCACGGTGATCGTGTCACTGCCGCTGTCGAATCCGCTGGCGGTCGCGGTAACCGTTACGGTTTGGGTGCCGTCGACCATGACATCGTCGAGTAGGTCCAGATTGACGGTCACCGATGCCTGACCGGCTTGAATTGTGGCTGTAGCGGGGACGGTTATCTCGGTTGTGTCGTTGCTACTTAGCGTGACGACCAAGGCGCTCGTCGGCGCATCCGTGTTACGCGAGATCGTGGCAGTGGTCGCGGCAGTGCCTGCATTTTCGGCCACGGATGCCGCAACGATGTTGACTGTCAGTGCCGAAATTTCATTATCCATGACGTTAACTGTGTCGCTGCCGTTTGCGTAGCCAATTGCCGAGGCGGTAATCGTGACCGTTTGCATGCCATCGACCCGACTGTCATCCACGGCATTTAGATTGACGGTAATAGACGTTTGACCAGCTGGGATGGAAGCGGTCGCCAACACGGTGGCTTCCGTCGTGTTGCTACTCGTCAGATTCACGGTCAGTTCATTTGCGATGTCGACATGGCGAGAAATGGTGACCGTCGTCGCCGCATTCCCCGCGGTTTCGACAATTGAAGCTGTCTCGACGTTGACAGTGAGCCGGGGATTCACGGACCAGCTGAGGTCGCCGAGGATGGCGAGGTCTAATTTGCTCGGGGAATATCGTCTGCCGAAATCCGTCTGCACGCCGTTCATCAAATCGGGGATCAGGTCACTTCCCGGTTTTGGGACGGGATTGCCAAGGTGGGTAAAATTCTGGCTAGTATAGAAGTTATTCGGACCGACCGACGTCAGCGGCACCGGGGAACCGTAAACCTGCACAGCTCGCGAGCCGACAAAGTACAAGACACTGGCGTCGCCTCCTGATCCAAAGGAGGTCAATTCGTCGAACGTGTTGTAGTGTGTTGCCGGTAGTTGCCCATAGTTTGGCCCTGTGCGCTCGCGGTAGCCTTGAATACCCAACGCGTGCACAAGTTCGTGCAGAACGGTGGTCAAAAAGTCCAATTTTTCGGACGGAACTGTGCCGGTACGCGCGGCGCCTGAGGGATCAAGCCAAGTCGTAGGTAGGTAGTCTTCGGTATTAATAAAAATATCAATATCATGTTCATCGCCGTTTGGATCGACTCCCGTGCGACCCTCTGTGATCGTACTGTTTTCGACCACGTCGACACCTGATTCGCTCCGCACGAAACTGACGCTTTTGACGCCGGCAGACGCGCGAGGCACCGTGTTGTCGGCATATACGCGCACCTCCAGGCTGCCTTGTCCCTCGATCATGCTGCTCAAAATTTGTCCGGCGGCTTGTAGATTACTCGTCAGTTGCGGAAATGGAGCGAACTCGTTGTTGGGGTCATCGAGAGTAAACAGGAAGGGAATTCCGGCGAGCGGCAAGCGATCTTCTAATCGCTGACATTGCGCATAACGACGCATACGATGGCGACCACGAACATCAGCGCGACGCCGCGACATACCACGCCAAAGCGCATGAACCGCTCGGGCGAATCCAATTAGCCAAAATCGCCGGACCATACCGTCATGTCACACAGGTGTGGAAATCGCGAGGAAACTGACACTTGCTGGACGCTCAAAGGTTACTAAGCTTCCGTTCGTTGCCTGCTAGGTCCGATGGGGGGGTGTTACTTTCCAGCATTACTCATGACTGCGATGCCGTCTATGGCAAATCCGCGACTCTTTCGAATAGAGAACGAAAACGCAGCGACGAGGTTCGGACGCCGGTTCCTATTCGTACCTCGTGCGATTGAATTTATAAACCGGTGAAACACGCGGCAATGAAGTTGCGCAGACAATTCATTCGAATCATCATCACTGTAACAAAAGGAACTCTTAATGGAACTGAAAAAGGTGAAGTGTCACAGATCTGTCACAGAACCCTTGCGAACGTAAAGAAAACACCTAAGAATCTGGAAATTGTGGAAACGCCGATAGGGACGTGTAAAGTGACGAAAGCATGTGAAAAGAGCCACAAAACGCGACAAAAACCTTCGTTTCAATTAATGAACTACGGAACCGAAGGTTGCAGGTTCGAGCCCTGCTGGGTGTATTTTCTTTTTCTTGCGATAGTTGGCGACAAGCCACGCCACCCTTTGAAGTGCCAGTGACTTGCGACGCAACTTTCGGTCCGGATCGCCTCTTCTTCCTCACGCCCTTCTCCTGCTAACCTTTGGCAGTTCGTGCCAGCCTGAGACTCTGGCGCACTCGAAGAATTCATGCAAAGACTCGTCATGTCATCGATTGTCAACATCGCGGCCTATCAATTTGCAGACCTCAAATGTAAAGACCTTCGGGAACTACGGGACGAGCTGCGCCAGGTTTGCAAAGGCGAGCAACTGAAAGGAACAATCTTGCTCAGCCCTGAGGGGATCAATTTGTTCGTCGCTGGGACGCGACCGGGCGTCGATCAACTGCTGACGCGACTTCGACAGATTCCCGATTTAGCCGATCTCGAAGGCAAAGAGAGCTTCAGCAACGCTCAGCCATTCAACCGCATGTTGGTCAAAATCAAACGGGAAATCATCCCCTTCGGAGTCGAGGGAATCGATCCGAGGCGATACACATCACGTCGATTGTCGCCACAGGAGTTAAAGCATTGGTTGGACGAGCGACGCCCGATTACGCTTCTGGACATTCGGAACAACTTCGAGGTCCAAACAGGAACATTCAACAACGCCGTGGCGATCGACGTCGATGATTTCCGCGACTTTCCCGAGGCGGTGCGCCGTCTACCAGAACAGTTGAAGCAACAGACGATCGTCACTTTTTGCACGGGTGGCGTCCGCTGCGAGAAAGCATCGCCGTTCTTGGAAGCGGCAGGTTTCCGAGATGTGTACCAACTCCACGGTGGAATTCTGAAATACCTCGAAGAATGCGGCGCTGCGCATTACCAGGGTCAGTGCTTCGTATTCGACAAGCGAGTTGCGATCGATGCAGCGTTGCAAGAAGGCGGTTTGCGACAATGTTACGCTTGCCAAACCATCGTATCGGTCGAGGAGCAATCGTCGCCTAAGTATGTTGAAGGGAAATCGTGCCCTCGTTGTCATCAATCGGCAGAGATAAAAGTCGCTGAACGGATGCAAACTCGCCAACTGGCGATCCGCGAGGCTGCGAACCCTTTTCCCGGAAGCGCTCCATACGACAATGTTCGGCCCAT